>NZ_JBSFUB010000071.1:0-38961 GCF_053591575.1 Streptomyces altiplanensis
TAGCAGCGCGAGCGGGCGGCCGAAGGCGTCGCAGGCCAGATGAATCTTGCCGGTCAGGCCACACCGCCAGGTCGGTGGCGATCCGTCCCGGATCACCGGCGTGACGCTCCTGGGAACTCACCTTCCGGCAAGACCGTTCAACCGGCATGCCGCACCACCTGGACGCCCCTGCCGTACGCCCCCTCACCGACGCCGACGTCCCCACCGCTGTCGAGACCCTCGCCCGGGCCTTCGCCGACTACCCCTACACCCGGCACGTGGTCGCCGCAGACGGCCACGAGGACCGGATCCGGCGCTTCCAGGAGCTCTGCCTGACCCGGGTCGGGATGGTGTACGGCCGTGTGTGGGTTGCCGACAGGGGCCGCGCTGTCGCTGTATGGGCCACTCCTGACCAGGACCCCTCGCCCGCCTTTGCCGAGGTCGGCCCGCTGCTCGGCGACCTCATGGGTGACCGGGCGGCCGCCTACGAGTCCGCGGAGCGGGCCGTCGCTCCGTACCGGCCGCAAGAGCCGGCGTGGTTCCTCGACACGGTGGGAGTCGCCCCGGAGGCCCAAGGACAGGGCCTGGGCGGCGCGGTGCTGGTTCCCGGCGTCGAAGCGGCCGCACGCGCCGGGTACCCGGCGTTCCTGGAGACCTCCAGTGAGCGGAACGTGAAATTCTACGAACGCCTCGGCTTCGAGGTCACCGCTGAGGTCCTGCTCCCCGACAACGGCCCCCGCACGTGGTGCATGCGCAAGGACCCCCGCTAGTGCTGTGAGCTGTGACCGGAAAGGGTCGGCAGGTTCAGGGCACCGTTCTCGCACGACCATTCCGCCGAGTCGCCGGTCCGGCTCACGGGTCCCGCGAGCCGTCGCGCGGTGCGTCCTGCCCGCCGAAGACGGGGGGAGCGACGGCGGTCATGGCGGCCTGAAGGACCCCGAGAAGCCTTCGCCCGACGGGGGCAATTCGTAGGCGGCCGTGGTCCACGGCTGCCTACGCTCCCCCCATGCCGAACTCAGAACTGCAGCGGATCAACTCCTTCCTGTCGGCCTTCGCCCGCCGCCAGGCCGCGCGCATCGTCGGCCTCCCGGGCGGGTTCGCCGTATATGACGACGCCTTCGCGCATTCCCGCGCGAACAACCAGGTCGTCATCGACAGGGCCGTCGACTCCGAGGCGGTGCCCGCCATCGCGGAGGAAGCACTGGGGCACCTGCCGCACCGGCTGATCTCCGTCCTTGACGACGAAGTCGCAATGGCGTGCGCAGAGCCGCTGATCCGGGCCGGATACACCCACTCCACCTATCTGGTCATGCTGCATACGGGCCCGGTGCCGGCCGGCGGGCCCGCGGAGGAGATGGACCTCGACGCGATACGTATCCCGCTCACCCGGCGATGGCGGGACCTTCTTCCAGACGTCGACGACGAGGTCATACGCCATCTCGTCGACCGACGCGAGGCTCGCCGGCGCGGAGCCGATGCCGTTCACTTCCTCGGTGCCCGTACGGAGGAGGGCGAGGTCGCCTCATGGGCCGACCTCTATCTGGACCCGGCAACCGGTACAGCCCAGATCGAGGACCTGATCACCTCGGAGGCCCACCTCGGGCGCGGTTACGCCGATGCCGTCCTGACCACCGCCTTGCGCCGGGCCGCCGACAAGGGCTGCGACACCCGATTCCTGACCGCTGATGCGACGGACTGGCCACGCCACTGGTACGAGCGCCGCGGTTTCTCCGCCATCGGCCACTCTCACTGCTTCGAACGGTGACGGCGGAGTCGTTGTGGCTTTTGGCCTCACCTTTTTCCGGGCGGCCACCAGACGGTGGGGAGCCGCCCGGGCAGTCGCTTCGTACACCCTTGTCCGGGGGTGCCGTCCGCAAAGAAGTTGCCCAAAGTCCGGAAACCGACGCCCGGTTCAGCAGAGCCGGCCGGTGTACCAGGCGTTGCGGATCTGCTGTGTGGTTCCGAGTTGAGTGGTGCCGGGGTCGACGCAGTGGGTGGTGTCCGGCCAGTTGATCCGGTCGATCTTGATCTTGATGCGGGAGCCGTCGTTGGTGCAGTGGTTGTAGAAGGCCAGGTGGTTGCGGGTGAAATACCCACAGGGGTCGGCTGCGGGGGCGGCCGTGGCTGCCGGAGCGGTGGCGCCCAGCAGGAGCGCGGCCAGGGCGAGGGGGAGCAGTCGTCGTGTACGCATGACGGGAACGTACCCATACGGCGAAGCCGGCGAACAATGTCCGCAGAAATAGAAAAACTCCCGCCTGGTCCTGATCGTTCTTCAGTTCTAGGAGTTGTCTGACAATTCCGGTTGTCCGCCCGGAGGGTGAGCTCTGCGGTGGCGGCAAGGGTGCCCGCGCGAGTTCGGTTCGAGCGTGTGATCGCAAGGTGCCGGAGCGCCCTCGACGGGGGCGTCCGTTCGATCGGGCCGATCACCGCCGTCGTACGGGCATCGGGCTGCGCGCCGTCCCCAGCGCCGCGCGTACCCGCTCGGCGAGCCGGTCCAGCACGGTCGCGCGAAGCCGGGTGCCGATCTCGACGAGGAGGGCCTGTACGCCCCGCACGTGCTCGGCGGCTCTCTCGTCCGCGGCCCGGAGTAGGAGGCCGGGCAACGGTCCACCGGCGACGGCGTGCACCCGCGGTCCGTTCGGCCCCTTGTCCTGCTCGTCGGCCCTGACGCGGCCGGCCTGGGCGAGCCCGGCCGGCACCGCGCCGCCCGGGGTGCGGTGCCGGGTGCCGGCACCGGCGAACCGTCGACTTGCCTATCGGGAAAGTCAAAGATAACTTTCCTCATGGGAAAGTAACGCGGGGACGGGAGGGCGAGGGCCGTGAGCACGCCGATGGACGCCGAACAGGCATGGAGGGACCTGCAGCGCATCAGGGTGCCGCAGGAGCGGGTGTACGACGAGGTCGAGCGGTCCGCCGCGGGCAGCCCGGGCACCACCTGGGCCACGGCCGCGCTCATGTGGCTCTTCCTGGCCGGTCTGGGCTTGGACCTGCCCGGGTGGGGCGTGGGGCTGGTCCTCGCCGGGTACGTCGCGCTGCTGGGCGCGCTGGCCGTGCTCCACAACCGCCGGAGCCGGGTGCGCCTGCACCACACCCGGTGCACCCCGCGGATGTTCGGGACCTTCGTCGCGGGGGCGGTGGTGACCGGCGGGACGGTCCTGCTGTCCGGCCGTCTGGTCGATTCGCTGGAGCCGATGCCGGCCAGCCTGATCCAGGCCACGGTCTCGGCGACGGTGTTCGTGCTGTTCGTCGGCCCGACGGGCCGCTGGGCGGCCGGGTCGGCGCGGGGCCGCGGCACACAGGCGGCAGGCACCGGAGCGACGGGCGCGGGGGCAGACCGATGAGCGTCCCCGCCGGCTTCGACGAGCTGATCCATCCCGCCACCCGGCTGTCGGTGGTCGCGCTGCTCGCCGCCACCGAATGGGCGGACTTCGCGTTCGTCCGCGACAGCCTCTCGCTCAGCGACTCCGCGCTCTCCAAACAGCTGCACACCCTGGAGGAGGCCGGATACCTGGAGCTCCACAAGGAGGGCGGCGGCCGCAAGCGGCGCACCACGGTACGGCTGACGGACCGCGGCCGCACCGCCTTCGAGGGCCACGTCGCGGCGCTCCGGGCGATCGTCGAGGGCGCCGGTTCCCCGGCGGCGGCCGAAACACCACGACAGCGACACCACTCGGAGGCAGGACGTTGACGCCGAAGCGCACACCCGGCCAGCCCGTCGTCCACGCGCGCGACGTGACGATGACGTACGGCGGCATCGACGTCCTCCACGGCGTCGACCTGGACATCCACCGGGGTGAGGTCTTCGCGCTGCTCGGACCCAACGGCGCCGGGAAGACCACCACTGTCGAAATCCTGGAGGGCTTCCGGCGGCGTTCCGCCGGTGAGGTGAGCGTCCTCGGTACGGACCCGGAGCGGGGCGACGACGCGTGGCGCGGCCGGATCGGACTGGTCCTGCAGTCCTGGCGCGACCACCGCCGCTGGCGGGTCGCCGAGCTGCTGACGCACTTCGCCACGTACTACCCCGACCCGCGCGACCCGGCCGAACTGCTGGCCCTGGTCGGCCTCGCCGGCCAGGCCGGCCGGCAGGTGGACCGGCTGTCCGGCGGCCAGCGCCGGCGGCTGGACGTCGCGCTCGGCATCGTCGGCCGCCCCGAACTCCTCTTCCTGGACGAGCCGACCACCGGCTTCGACCCCCAGGCGCGGCACGAGTTCCACGTACTGGTCGAACGGCTGGCCCGCGACGAGGGTGTCACTGTCCTGCTCACCACCCACGACCTGGTGGAGGCCGAGCGGCTCGCCGACCGGATCGCCATGCTGGTCGGCGGCCGGATCCGGGTCTGCGGCACGCCCGCGGAACTGGCCCGGCAGGCCGCCGCCCAGGCCGAGGTCCGCTGGACGGCGGACGACGGGACGACCCGCCGCGAACGCACCGAGGACCCCTCACAGCTGGTCTGGGAACTCCACCGGCACGCGGACGGCCCGATCGCCGGCCTGGAGGTCCGCCGCCCGACGCTGGAGGACACATACCTGCACATGGTGCACCAGGAGGCCGACAGCACGGACGGGGACGCGGACGAGGAGGCACGGGCCGCATGAGGAAGACACCCATGACGAACGGCTGGCGTGCCGGGCTCCAGCGCGGCGGCATCGAGCTGCGGCACCTCCTGCGCAACGGCAAGGAGATGTCCGGCCACCTGACCAACGTGGTCGTCGTACTACTCGTCGCCGCCTACGTCAGCGACGACGTGCCCGGCACCCGGACCCCGATGGCCCACCTGATGCTGGCGGGCTTCGCCGCCTACCTGCTGTTCCAGATCGGACTGATCAACCTCCCGCAGATACTCGTGACCGAACGGGAGGAGGGGGTCCTGCTGCGGATGCGCACCACACCCGGCGGGATACCGGCCTACCTCGTCGCCAAGTGCGTGCTGGTGGTCGTCGTGGCGGTCGGCACCCTGGCCCTGCTCCTGGCGGCCGCGGCGCTGCTGGTGGACGGGCCGCTGCCGCACGGCCCGGGCGACTGGCTGACGCTGCTGTGGGTCACCACGCTCGGGCTGCTCTCCGTCGTACCGCTGGGCGCGGCCATAGGGGCGGTACTGCCCAACCCCCGCGAGGCACTGGCGTTGGTCATGCTGCCGACGATGGGGCTCCTGTTCACCTCCGGAACGGTGTTCCCGATCACCTCGCTGCCCGTGCCGGTCCAGCAGGTGGCCTCGGTCTTCCCGCTCAAGTGGATGGCACAGGGCCTGCGTTCGGCGCTGCTCCCCGACACGGCACGGGCCGCCGAGGCGGCCGGCTCCTGGGAACTGCCCATGGTCGCCCTGGTCCTGACCGCCTGGGCGGTCCTCGGGTTCCTCCTCGCGGTCCCCCTCCTGCGCCGCGCCGCCCGCCGCGAGTCCGGCTCCCGGCTGTCCGCGCGGCACCGCAAGGCGGCCCAGAGCGGCACGCTGCCCGCACAGGCGGCCTCGTGACCGCCAAGCGGTTGTCCGCCGACCGGGACTACGACTTCGGCAGACACCGACTCGCCCGCGGCGTCATCTGCTCGAGGCGAATCCGCACCTCGCTGCGAAGCGGTCAGCCGGGCCGGTCTGCGTGCAGGACGCGGCCTGCGCGCACGTGTCCGGCGTGGCGCCGGCCATCACCGCGGACTGCCCCGTAGTTCTTCGGGCGACGGCGCCCTCCTAGAGTGCGGGAATGCTGTGGAGCAGGCTGCGGACCCGATTCGCCCCCGTCGTGTCAGTGCCCCGACGCCTGGGGCGCGCGCCCTGGGCGGTGGCTGCGGTGTGGTTCTTGACCCGGCTGTGGCTGGTGCCGGCGGCGCTCAAGCTGCCGGCGTTCACGGGAGGCGGCTCGCTGGACCCGTCGGTGGACCGGATGTACCGGGGCTGGTACGCCGTACTGTCCTCGGGGGCGTTCCCCGCGCACGACGTGAGCTGGCAGTACCCGCCGGGCGCCGCGCTGCCGATTCTCGCTCCGGGCCTGGTGCCCGTCCTGGACTACGGCCAGGCGTTCATCGTGACGAGCGCGGTGTGCGACGCGCTGGTCGCGGCGGGGCTGCTGTACGCCGCCGTACGCCGAGGCCGGTCGTTCGCCGGGGTATGGCTGTGGACCGTCGCGGTAGCGGTGCTGAGTACGTTGCCGTGGAACCGGTTCGACCTCCAGGTGACGGCGGTGGCGATGGCCGCGCTCGCGGCTGCCGCGTCCCGGCGGGTCTGGGCGGACCGGGTGTTCGGTGCGCTGGTCGCGCTGGGAGCGCTGATCAAGGTGTGGCCTGTGCTGCTGCTGGTGGGTACGGAACGTGGGCGACGCACCCGTGCGGCTTGGCTGTCGATGGCCGTGGCCGGGGGAGTTCTGGTGGCCGGGTTCGCGTTGGTCATGCCGCACGCGCTGGGGTTTCTGACGGCGCAGAGGTCGCGGGGTGTTCAGATCGAGTCGGTGGGTGCGCTGCCGTTCCACGTGGCGCGGCATTTCGGCTGGAGCGGTACCTGGGCCGCGAAGGACGGGTCGCACGAGTTCGTGGGGCCGTACGTCGGGCTGGTGAGCACGGTGATGCAAGGGCTGACGGTGCTGGCGTTCGGCTGGTTGCTGTGGTGGCGACGGCGCTCGGTGCGGACGGTGCCGTGGCTGCTCGCGGACGCGGCGCTGACCGCGGTGCTGTTGTTCGTGGTGACGAGCCGCGTCATCAGCCCGCAGTACCTGGTGTGGCTGGTGGGGCTGGCGGCGGTGTGTCTGCTGCGGCGGGAGACATCGCAACGACCGGTCGCCTGGCTGCTGCTGGCCGCGTGCCTGTTCACGACGCTCGGTTTTCCGCTGCTGTACCGGGAGTTGCGGGACGACGGGGATCCGTCGGCCGTCGCGAACCTCTTCGTTCGCGACCTGCTGCTGGTCGGAGCGGCGGCGCTGTCGGCCGTCCGGCTGTGGAGGGTGAGCGTACCGGCGCGGCAGCCGTGAGGCCGATGACATACGCCTGGGGGACCAGCGTCCGTGAGCCCGGCCCTGCGAGCCGGGCCGTCAGGCGCCGGTTTTGGCCCGCATACGGAGCCGTATCTGTGCGGAGTACGACCGTCCGGCCAGGACACCGGAGTCCGGTACCGCACCCGGTGCGGCGCCGCGCTTCCCTCACGAACCGTGCTACGCCGACCTGCTGACACCACGTCGGCCAGTGGATTTCGCAGTTGCGATGAGCGCGACGTCTCTCCCGTACGTATCCAAGGGCGGACGCGTCCCCCGGTCTGTCGTCGGCGACCGGATTCCGTACCCCCCACAGGAGGCGGCGAGTTGAGTCACAGGCGAATACCCGGCCGGAAGGCCGTTCTTGCAGGAGCGGGGGCGGTGGGCGTCGCTGCGGCCGCCATGCTGCTGCCCCACGCCAACGCATCGCAGTCCGGCTCCGCTTCCGAGCCGAAGGCGGAGCCGAGAACCCTGAGCGCCGGCGCGGCCCAGGACCTGCTCGCGCGGCTCGGCCCGGAACTCGGTGATGCGTATGCAGGTGCGTACTACGACGCACAGAAGCAGCAGCTCGTCGTCAACGTCAGTGGCGGCGGCAACGAGACGGCCGTCCGGGTCAACGAGGCAGGGGCCGTCGCGCGACCGGTCGGGAACAGCATGAGCGGGCTGAAGTCGGCGTCGGACACGCTGGCCCGTGAGGCCGCGATCCCGGGCACGGCCTGGGCCACAGACCCCAGAAGCAACCAGATCCTGGTCACCGCGGACCGCACGGTCACCGGTGACAGCTGGAACCGGCTGGAGTCCGCCGTCGCGTCCCTGGGTTCCGGCATGGCCCGTATCCAGAAGTCGGAAGGGGAGTTCAAGCCCTTCCTGGAAGGCGGCGACGCCATCTTCAGCGGCGGGTCGCGCTGTTCTCTCGGCTTCAACGTCACCACGGGCGACGGGCGGCCCGGCTTCCTCACCGCCGGACACTGCGGCGTCGTCGGCGACCAGTGGTCCGAGGAACCGAACGGCGCACCGGTCGGTACGGTCCAGCAGGCGACGTTCCCCGGCGAGGGCGACTTCGCCCTCGTCACCTACGACGACCCCGCCACCGAGGCGCCCAGCACGGTCGGTCTCGGCGACGGCCAGACCCTGGACATCGTGCGCGCGGACGACGCGGCGGTCGGTCAGGAGGTGTTCCGTACGGGCAGCACCACCGGCCTGAACAGCGGCCAGGTCACCGGGCTGAACGCCACCGTGAACTACCCGGAGGGCACCGTTACCGGGCTGATCCAGACCAATGTGTGCGCGGAGCCGGGCGACAGCGGTGGTGCCCTGTTCACCCGTGACGGTAGCGCGATCGGCCTCACCTCGGGCGGCAGCGGCGACTGCACGTCGGGAGGCGAGACGTTCTTCCAGCCGGTGACGGCGGCACTGGCGGCGGTCGGCGCACAGATCGGCGCGGGCGACGGCGGTCAGGGCCAGGGAGCGCAGGGCCAGGGGGAGCAGGGCCAAGGCGGCCAAGACCAGGGCGGCCAAGACCAGGGCGGCCAGAACCAGGGCGGTCAGAACCAGGGCGGCTTCGACGGCGACTGAGCCGCAGCCACCTTCCCCCACAGACCCGGGGGCGTGCGGCACCCCGCACGCCCCCGGGCCACGTTCAGAGCGTCTCGCTCAGCGAGTCCGCCAGCCGCCGTCGCGCCGTCCGCGTCGCCGGCAGCGACGCCGCCGCCACCGCCCCCACCACCGCGCCGGTCACGACGGCCACCAGTACGGGCCACGGCGGCAGACGGGCGATGCCCGCACCCATCCCGCTCGAGCTGCCCTGGGCGTCCACCAGCCACACCCCCGACAGCGCACCGAGCGCTGTCCCGGTCACGGCCGCCACCAGCGCCGTCAGGCCGGCGGCGATCACGATCACCGAGCCGATCTGCCGGGGCGTCAGCCCGATCGCCTTCAGCGCGAGCAGGTCCCGGCCCCGGTCGCGCACCCCGGTGCCGATCAGCGTCAGCAGCTCGGTCAGCCCGATCAGGGCCAGTACGGCGATCAGGGCCGCGATCACCCCGCGCGCCGGTTCCAGCCGGTCGGCGGGGTTGGGTGTCTCGCGGATCTCCAGGGTGCCGCCCGCCGCCTCGTCGAGCGCGGCCCGTACGGTCCTCGGGTCGGTGCCGTCGGCCAGCACCAGTGCGTGGAAGTCGGGCCGCAGCCGCGGATCGCGGTCCTCCAGGGCGTCGAGGGTGGTGGAGACGACCCGTCCGCCCGATTCCGGTTCGATGCTGCGGCCCACGATGTGCAGGATCTGCGGCCGGCCCTCGACCGTCATCCGTACCCAGTCGCCGATCCGTACGCCGAGGAGGTCGAGCAGCCCCTGCCCCGCGACCGCCTCGTCGGGGCCACGGGCCGCCCGGCCCTCGGCGACGGCCGACGGATACGGCCGTCCGGCGGTGCCGAGCCCGCGCAGCGTGATGGTGCCGGTCTGCCCGGGTACGAGGGCCGCCATCTCGGCGCCCGGATGGACGGCGGCGACTTCGGGGACCTCGGCCAGGGTCCGCAGCAGTTCCTCCTCCGTGGGCCCGCCGGGCTGCTGTGCCCGTACGGTCAGCGCCGCGGGCATCCCCATCTCCGCCGGCCGGCTGCGGAACCGGTCGAGTGTGGACCAGGCCACCAGCGCGACCGTGATCAGCACCAGCGGCAGCGCGAGGCGCCCCACGGCGACGGCCGTACGGCCCCGGCGCGGGAAGGCCGAGCGCCAGCCGAGGACCAGCGCCGGCGGCACCCGAAGTCCGAGCGCCCGCCGCCCGAATGCGGTCATCGGCGCGGCCGACGGCTGGGCGGCGCGGGCCACCGGGACCGGCGGGACCCGCCCGGCGCGCCAGGCCGCGAGCCCGGTCGCCGCAGCGATCAGCAGGATCGCGCCGCACGGCACGCCGGTCATGAGCGCCGCGTATCCGGGCAGGTCCTGCCACAGGGCGGCCGCGTCGCCGATCGGGCCCGGTATCCGCTCGCCCAGGACGGCGATCGCCGCCGTCCCGAGGGCGACGCCGAGCAGGGCGAACGCCAGATGCTGCACGAGGAAACCGCGTACGACCTGCCCCGGCGTGAAGCCCACGGCCTTGAGCACGGCGATGTCCCGCAACTGCCCGCGCACGCGGGCGCCGATCGCCCCGGACGCGGCGAACGCGGCCGCGAGCAGCGCGCCGAGACCGAAGACGGCGAAGAGCTGGCCGAGCAGCCGGTCGTCGCCGCCGACATCCGCCCGCGCCTGCTGCCACTTGGTGACCTGGGCGACCCGGTCGGCGCCGAGCACGGTCACTGCCCGCTGGACCATGAAGTCGGTGTCGCCGGCGTTCTCCAGCCGCAGCCCCACGCTCTGTCCGGTGTCGTCGGGGGCGAGGGTGTCGAGCGTGCCGGGCAGCACCCAGCCGATGCCGGGCCCGCCGTCCGGCCGGTAACGGGGCTCCGCCGCCTCCGCGACGCCGCTCACGCGCAGGGCGCTCGCGGCGCCGTCCTGCCCGGTGACCCGTACGGTGTCGCCGGGCTCGGCCCACAGCGCCCGGGCGACCGAGCTCTCCAGTACGACGGTGCCGGCCGCCGCGCCGCCGCCGGACGGGGCGAGCCAGCTGCCGGAGGTCACCAGCGGGCGCCCCACCTCGGGCGGCCGGGTCTGTGCGGCGCGCAGCGCGACCGCGGCCCGCGCGCCCTGCGTCTCGACGGTGGTGGCAGCGGTCCGGTAGGGGCCGGAGAGCGCGGCGACGCCGTCGAGCCCGGACAGGGCGGCCGTGTCGGCGCCCGCCCTGGTCTGCAGCCAGATGTGCGCGCCCTGCGACTGGTTGAAGGTCCGCTGCCACGGGTTGGCGGCGTAGCTGAACAGCGCGCCCGCCAGCAGCAGCGAGGCGATGATCCCCGCGCTGGCGAGGACGACGAAGAGGGCCTCGCCGCGGTGTGCGCGGAAGTCGGCGTGCGCCCAGCGCAGGGTGGCCCGCACGGTCACCCCTTCAGTTCGAGCACGCTGGACACCCCGCCGCCCGGGCCGCTCCGCCCGGCGCCGAGTTCGGCGTCGTCCGCGATGCGTCCGTCGAAGAAGCTGATGACACGGTCGGCGGCGCTGGCCATCCGGGCGTCATGGGTGACCATCAGGATCGTCTGGCCGCGCTGGTGGAAGCGGGAGAGCAGCCGCAGTACCTCCCGGGTCCCCTTGCTGTCGAGGCTGCCGGCCGGCTCGTCGGCGAGCAGCAGGGCGGGGTGGTTGACCAGGGCGCGGGCGAGCGCGACCCGCTGCTGCTCTCCTCCGGAGAGCTCGCCGGGCATGGACTTCTCGCGGCCTTCGAGGCCGAGCTCGGCGAGGAGTTCGGCGCGGGACGCGCGGGCGGCTCTGGGGGAGGCGCCGGCGAGCAGCGCGGGCAGTTCGACGTTGTCGGCGACGGTGAGGTTGGAGACCAGGTTGAAGAACTGGAAGACGACGCCGATGCTGCGCCGCCGCAGCACCGCCCAGCGGGCTTCGCGGTACGTGTCGACCCGCTGCCCGTCGAGCCACAGCTTTCCGCTGTCGGGCCGCTGGAGACCGCCGATCAGATGCAGCAGTGTGGACTTCCCGGCACCCGAGGGCCCGGTGACCGCGACGAACTCACCGGGCCGGACGGTCAGGTCCACACCGCGCACGGCGTGCACCGGTGCGCCTTCGCCGCGGTGCGTCCTGGTCAGCCCCTCGGCGCGCACGATGGGCGCGGCGGCCCCGCCCGAAGGCGCTGTGGTGTCGCTCATTCCAGCTCCTCCTGGCAGCGCTCCAGCCAGTCGAGATCGGCCTGCAGATGCAGCATGGCCCCCTCGATCAGCAGCTGGGAGATCTTGTTGTCCCGGTCCTCGGCGGCGGCCAGTTTCGACAGGTTCCGCATGGTGTTGAGGTACTGCCGCCGCTGTTTGTTGATCAGTGCGATCGGGTCGGCGAGTCCCGATTCCGGGGCGAGCGCGAGCTTCATGAAGAACTCGTCCCGCACCCTCGGCTCGTCCGTCGTCTCCTCGAACCAGGCCTGCACCGCCTCACGCCCGGCGTCGGTGAGCCGGTACGTGCGCTTGTTGGGCCGGCCCGACTGCTCGACGTCCTCGCCGTCGAGCAGACCGCTCTTCTCCAGCCGGCCCAGGGTGACGTAGACCTGGCCGATGTTCGGCTGAGGGTACGCGGCGCCGAGGAGCTGTTCAAGGCCCTGCTTCAGCTCGTAACCGTGCGCCGGGCCACGGGTGAGGAGCGCCAGGAGCGGCAGCCGCACGCGCCCCCCTCCCTCCGCTGGCATGGTTTCCTGTTGGCCTGGCAGCGGCCGTGTGGCCGGTGGCACTCACCCCGTCTGCCTGGACGTCTAGTATCGCCCATGCCTAACGGGTATATATAGGCCACGATGGCCGGCGGCGCAGCCGGATCGTGCACTGGGAGGAACCTATGCGGTGGATGCGTGCCGCGGGTAGAGGGCTCCTGGTCGCGGCGGTACTGCTGACCGGCCATGCCGGTTCCGGCGCCGGGGCCCGGCCGGCGGGCCCCGAGGGCCGTGGGCCCATGACACTGGTGACGGCCGGCGATCTCACCGACTATCTCTCGCCGTTGCTCGACGACTGGAACAGGGCCCGCCCCGACGAGCGGGTGACCCTGGTCGAGCTGCCGGACTCGGCCGACGAGACCCGGGCGCAGATGACCAGCGAACTGCGCTCCGGCAGCGACCGCTTCGACGTGCTGAACATCGATGTGGCGTGGACGTCCGAGTTCGCCGCGGCGGGCTGGATCTCCCCGCTGCACCGTGACCGTTTCCCGCTGAAGAGCTTCCTGCGGCCGGTCGTCGACACCGCCACCTTCGACGGACGGCTGTACGCGGTCCCGTACGTCACCAACGCCGGACTGCTCTACTACCGCAAGGACATCCTGGAGCGGGAGGGCGAGAAGCCGCCCCGCACCTGGGCCGAACTGTCCCGCCAGGCCCGCACGATCGCCCCCGGGTACGGCCTGGACGGTTACGCGGGCCAGTTCCTGCCCTACGAAGGGCTGACCGCCAACGTCACCGAGGCCGTGCACTCGTCCGGCGGGTCGATCCTGCGGGACGACGGCGACCGCGTCACCGTGGACTCCGCCGCCGCCCGGGAGGCGCTGACGTTCCTGGCGGACGGGGTGCGGGAGGGCTGGATCCCCCGCGAGGCGCTCCGGTACAAGGAGGAGGAGTCCCGCCAGGCGTTCCAGGACGGCAGGCTGCTCTTCCTCCGCAACTGGCCGTACGTCTACACCGACGCGCGCGCCGGGGACTCGAAGGTCGCGGGGAGGTTCGGCGCGGTGCCGCTGCCCGGACCGGACGGACCGGGGACGAGCGTGCTGGGCGGCTCCAACCTCGCCGTCAGCAGCCACTCCCGCCACCCGGCGTCGGCCGCGGACCTGATCGCGTACCTCACCAGCGAGCGGGTCCAGCGCCAGGTGCTCACCGAGGGTTCACTGCCGCCGGTCCGCGCCGCGCTGTACGAGGACCCGGAGCTGATCGAGGCCCATCCGTATCTGCCGACGCTGCGCAAGAGCGTGCTGTCGGCGGTCCCGCGGCCCAAGAGCCCGCGCTACGACCAGGTGAGCCTGGCCGTCCAGGCGGTGGCGCAGGACGTCATGGCGCTGCGGCAGACGCCCGGGGAAGCAGTGGAGCGGCTCGCGCGCGAGCTTGCCGCGATCTCCCGCGGGGACTGACGCCACCGCTCCGTCCACTCACGAGGCCACTACCTACATGTTAGGTAGTGGCCTTCTTTCTTGTTCTCTTCATTCCGGTACAAACCATCCCAGCTTTCAGCTGGTTCTGGACACATCGTTGACACCTTCCAGTCGCTGCTACTTAACATGCATGCATAACGGCGCACCCGATCCGGGGCGCACTCGCATCCAGCAGAAACAGGTCGACGCGAGATGCTCAGCACGCTTCCGGCCGGTACCGGCCACCCCGCCCGCACCGCTGCCACCCCTGATCCCTGGTGGCGCGACGCGGTGATCTACCAGGTCTACGTCCGCAGCTTCCTCGACAGCACCGGGGACGGCATCGGCGATCTGGCCGGCGTACGCGCCGGGCTGCCCTACCTCAGGAAGCTCGGCGTCGACGGCATCTGGCTCAGCCCCTTCTACCCGTCCCCGCAGCACGACCACGGCTACGACGTCGCCGACTACACCGGCGTCGACCCCGTCTACGGCGACCTCGCCGAGTTCGACCTGCTGGTGTCCGACGCCCGCCGCCTCGGACTCAGGCTGCTGCTCGACATCGTCCCCAACCACTGCTCCAGCGCGCACCCCTGGTTCCACGAGGCGCTCGCCGCGGGCCCCGGCGGCGCCGCCCGCTCCCGCTTCCACTTCGCGCCCGGCCGCGGCCCCGGCGGGGACGAGCCGCCCAACAACTGGCGCGCGATGTTCGGCGGCCCCGCCTGGAGCCGCGTCACCGAGCCCGACGGCACCCCGGGAGAGTGGTACCTCCACCTCTTCACCCCGGAGCAGCCCGACCTCAACTGGCGCGACCCGGCCGTCGGCGACGACTTCGAGCGGGTACTGCGCTTCTGGCTGGACCGCGGCGTGGACGGTTTCCGCATCGACGTCGCCGCAGGGCTCTTCAAGCACCCGGAGCTCCCCGACTCCCACGACCCGTACGCCGACGAGCGGGCCCGCGACTCGGTCAACCAGCTGGCCTGGAACCAGCCCGAGGTCCACGGAGTGTGGCGCCGCTGGCGCTCGGTCTGCGACGAGTACGCGGCCCGGGACGGCAAGGACCGGCTGCTCGTCGGCGAGGTCTCCGTACCGACCGCCCGCGAACACGCCGAGTATGTCCGCGCCGACGAACTGCACCAGGCGTTCTTCTTCGACCTGCTCTCCGCCCCCTGGGACGCGGACGCCTTCCGCTCGACCATCGACGAGGCGATACGCGACATCGCCGGCACCGGTTCGACCGTCACCTGGGTCCTCAACAACCACGACCAGGTCCGCACCGTCACCCGGTACGCGGGCGAGCCCGGCGTGGAGGGCAGCGGCCTCGGCGCCGCCCGCGCCCGCGCCGCGGCCCTCCTCATGCTCGCCCTGCCCGGCGCCGCGTACGTCTACCAGGGAGAGGAGCTCGGGCTGCCCGAGGTCCTCGACCTGCCGGACGAGGTGCTCACCGACCCGATCTTCCACCGCACCGGCAGCCGCAAGCGCATCCGCGACGGCTGCCGCGTCCCGCTGCCCTGGTCCGGCCACGCTTCCCCGTTCGGCTTCAGCCAGGGCGCGGCCGGGGCCCGGCCGTGGCTACCGCAGCCCGAGTGGTTCGCGGACCACGCCACCGACCGGGCCCTGGCCGACACCCGCTCCTTCTGGCACCTGTACCGCGACGGCCTGCAACTGCGGCGCAGCCTGCCGCAGCTGGGCGAAGGCACCCTGCGCTGGCTCGACGCGCCCCCGCAGGTCCTGGCCATGGCCCGCGGTGACGGACTGATCTGCACCGTCAACTTCGGCACGGAGCCGGTACCCGCACCCGTGACCGGGACCCCCCTGCTCTCCAGCGGCCCCTGCCCCGACGGTGTGCTCCCCGGAGCCACCGCCGCCTGGTGGACCGGCGACCACTCCGCCTCATGACCCTCACCCCCGGAAGGACCCTCACCATGCGACGAACCGTCAGAACGACCGCCAGGGCGACCGCGAGGACGACCACCCTGCGTACGGCCGCCGCGGCCTCCGCCGTACTCGGCCTCACCCTCGGCGCCACCGCCTGCGGCGAAACGACCGGCCCCGCGAGCGGCGGCGAACTCAGCGGCAAGACCGTGACCGTCGCCGGCGTATGGACCGGCAGCGAGCAGAAGAACTTCAAGAAGGTGCTCGACGCCTTCAGCGAGAAGACCGGCGCCAAGACCGTGTTCGTCCCCTCAGGCGACAACGTCTCCACGTTCGTCGGCAGCAAGATCGAGGGAGGCAACGCGCCCGATGTCGTGATGGTGCCCCAGGTCGGTGTCCTCCAGCAGTTCGCGAAGGAGGGCTGGCTCAAGCCGCTGTCCGACGAAACCGCCAAGACGGCCACCGCCGGGCTCGCCCCCGTGTGGAAGAACTACGGCGCCGTCGACGGCACGTACTACGGCCTCTACTTCAAGGCCGCCCACAAGTCCACCGTCTGGTACAGCCCCGAGGCCTTCGCCCAGGCCGGCGTCAGCGCGCCCAAGACCTACGACGACCTCCTGAAGGCGGGCCGCACACTCGCCGACTCCGGCCGCCCTGCCTTCGCGGTCGCCGGCGAGGACGGCTGGACCCTCACCGACTGGTTCGAGAACATCTACCTCTCCCAGGCCGGGCCCGAGAAGTACGACCGGCTCGCCCAGCACGAACTCAAGTGGACGGACGAGAGCGTCGTCGAAGCGCTGACCACGCTCGGCGAAGTGTTCAAGGACCCCCAGCTCGTCGCGGGCGGCGCCAAGGCCGCGCTGCAGACCGACTTCCCGGCCTCCGTCGAGCAGGTCTTCGGCCCCGAGCCCAAGGCGGGCATGGTCTACGAAGGCGACTTCATCGGCGGCATGGCCAAGGACGAGTTCGGCCGGAAGCTCGGCGAGGACGCCGACTTCTTCCCGTTCCCCACCGTCGACGGTGGCGAGGCCCCCGTGGTCAGCGGCGGCGACGCCGCCGTGGTCCTCAAGGACGGCGCGAACAGCGAGGCCGGCATGAGGCTCCTCGAGTTCCTCGCCACGCCCGGGGCGGCCGAGATCTGGGCCGGCGCCGGCGGGTTCCTGTCGCCCAACAAGAACGTCAGCCCCGACGCGTACGGCGACGACACCACGCGCTCCACCGCCAAGTCCCTCGTCGAAGCCGGCAACTCCGTCCGCTTCGACATGTCCGACCAGGCGCCCGCGGCGTTCGGCGGCACCAAGGGCGCGGGCGAGTGGAAACTCCTCCAGGACTTCCTGCGCGACCCGTCCGACCCGAAGGCGACCGCCGCGAAGCTCGAGGCCGCCGCCGCCAAGGCGTACGGGAACTGAGGCCGACCACCATGGCCGACATCCTCAAGGAGCGGGCCCCGAGCGCCCGCACCCCCCAGACCGGCGCCGCGCCCGACCCGCGGCGCCGGGCCCAGCGCAGGAAACGCCGCGTCGCGGTCCTCTTCGTCCTGCCGGCCCTGCTGCTCCTCGGGGCGCTCGTCGTCTACCCCGTCGTCTTCTCCGTCGGACGCAGCCTGTTCGACGCGAGCGGGGAGCAGTTCGTCGGCGCGGCGAACTACACCGAGATCTTCCAGGACCCCGCCACCCTCAAAGCCGTCCGCAACAGCACCATCTGGGTCGTCGTCGCGCCGGCCCTGCTGACCGGTCTCGGCCTGATGCTGGCCGTCCTCACCGAAAAGGTGCGCTGGGCGACCGCCTTCAAGCTGGTGCTCTTCCTGCCCATGGCAGTCTCCTTCCTCGCCGCGGGCATCATCTTCCGGCTCGCCTACGAGCAGGACCCCGACCGCGGTGTGATCAACGCGGCGGTCGTCGCGGCGCACGACGCCTTCGAGGACCCGGCCGCCTACCCGACGGCCCGTGCCCGCGAGAACCAGGGCCTCGGGGGAGCGGCCGGCGGCCCGTACACCACCACAGAGGCCGTCCGCCCCGGCACGCCGGTCACCCTCGGCTTCGTCGGCGTGGCACCCGACGCGATGCCGCCCGGGGCGAAGACCGCCGCCGTCCCGGGCCCCGGCGCGGACGGGATCGGCGGCGTCGCCTACCTCGACTTCGCACCGGGCGGCGGCGGCACCCAGGGCAAGGTCGACCCGGCGGAGAAGGGCCTGCCCGGCATGACCGTCGAAGCCGTGCGCGACGGCAGGGTGGCCGCGAGCGCGACGACCACGGCCGACGGCTCCTTCCGGTTCGAGGGCCTCACGGACGGCGAGTACACCGTCCGGCTGCCCGCCTCGAACTTCGCCGCGCCCTACCAGGGCGTGAACTGGCTCGGCCCCGCCCTCGTCACACCGGCCGTCATCGGCGCCTACCTGTGGGTGTGGACCGGCTTCGCGATGGTGCTCATCGGCGCCGGACTCGCCGCCCTCCCGCGCGACGCGCTGGAGGCGGCCCGGATGGACGGCGCGACCGAGGGCCAGATCTTCCGCAAGATCACCGTGCCGCTGCTGGCGCCCGTGCTCACCGTCGTCTTCGTGACACTGGTCATCAACGTGATGAAGGTCTTCGACCTCGTCTACATCATCGCGCCGGGACCGGTCCAGGAAGAGGCCGGCGTCCTGGCCACCCGGATGTGGCTGGTGTCCTTCGGCGGCGGCAACGACCAGGGGCTCGGCAGCGCACTGAGCGTCCTGCTGCTCCTGCTGGTCGTTCCGGCCATGATCTTCAACGTCCGGCGCTTCCGAAGGAGCCGATCATGAGTGGCCGCACCACCGTCGAGCGCCGGCCGGCCGAACGGCCCGCCCCCGTCCGTCCCGTCCCCCTCGCGCCGCCCGCGCGTCCCCGGCGAAAGAGCCGGCTCGGCGCATGGCTCGGCAACGGCGCCGTCCAGGCCGTGCTGATCGTGGTCGCGCTCATCTGGATCACACCGCTGGCGGGCCTGTTCCTCTCCTCCCTGCGCTCCGAGCGGGACAACGCGTCCGGCGGCTGGTGGACGGCGCTGACCGACCCCTCCCGGCTGTCCCTGGACAACTACACCGCGCTCTTCCGGGACTCCGGCATCGGCGAGGCCTTCTGGAACACGGTCCTGATCTCCGTCCCCACGACCCTGCTGGTCGTCGGTATCGCGGCACTCGCCGGATACGCCTTCGCCTGGCTGGACTTCCCCGGCCGCGACGCGATCTTCCTGATCGTCGTCGGCCTGCTGGTCGTGCCTGTCCAGATCGGACTGCTGCCCGTCGCCAAACTCTTCGGCGCGGTAGGGCTGTTCGGCACGGTCGCGGGCGTCGTCCTCTTCCACGTCGCGTACGGGCTGCCGTTCGCCGTCTTCCTGCTGCGGAACTACTTCGCCGAGATCCCGAGGGAGATGCTGGAGGCGGCCCGGATGGACGGCGGCTCGGAGTGGCGGATCTTCTCCCGCCTCGTCCTCCCGCTCGGCCGCCCGGCCATCGCGAGCCTTGCGATCTTCCAGTTCCTGTGGGTGTGGAACGACATGCTGGTCGCCCTGCTCTTCGCGGACAGCGAGTCCCAGCCGCTGACGGTGGAGCTCCAGTCCCAGATGCGGCAGTTCGGCAGCAACATCGGGGTGCTGGCGCCGGGGGCGTTCCTGTCGCTGGTGGTTCCGCTGGTCGTCTTCTTCGCCTTCCAGCGGCACTTCGTGCAGGGCGTGATGGCGGGGTCGGTGAAGTAACGGGGCGCGCGGGCGGGGCGGTGCTGCGCAGCCGCCCCGGCGCTCCGCCCCGGCACCCCCGCACCCCGGTCTCCCCCTGTGGTCGCCTGCGACTCGCGCCGTGCGAGCCCTCGAAGGGGTGCGGGAACCGGCGAAGTCCCGCTCAGCTGACGCTTGCTGACGAGGGCTCGGCGAAGGCGCCGGCGACTGCGGCGAGGGCGGCGGTTCTGGCCGCATGGCCGGGCAGCTGCGGGTCGGGGGGTGTACGGAGGAGTACCAGCGAGTGGTACAGCGGCGCGGTGGCGGCGACGAGCAGACGCCGGGCGTCGGTGTGCGGCGGGAGTTCGCCGCGCCGGACAGCCCGGCTGACGCAGATCTCGCAGCGGGCGTACCGGTCCTCCCAGAGCCGCTGCTGGGCACGGGCGGCCTTCTCGGAGCGGAACGAGGCGGCGATCAGCGCTGCGACGACCGGCGGCTGTGCACTCAGGGCTTCATGAATCTCCTGATTCAGTGCTGCCAGGTCGCTCTCCAGCGAACCGGTGTCCGGCGGCTGCCAGTCGTCGTCGCTCGCCGCGTCGAGGACGTCGGCGAGCAGGCCGCCGACATCCCCCCACCGCCGGTACACCGTGGTGCGATGCACGCCCGCGCGGGCGGCGACGGTGTCAATGCCGAGTCCGTCGTAGCCGTGTTCGCCGAGTTCCGCGAGGACCGCGTCGAGGACCTGCGCACGGATACGGGCGGTGCGGCCCCCGGGGCGCCGCGTCGGAGGCGGCCGGGTGCTCTCCGGTCCTGGGACTTCGAAAGTCATCGCTGGTGATCCGTTGCTCCGGGGACGGCGTTATGGCACCATCTTAATGCATCAGTTGTCGCACTAGTGGAGTGATCAATGCTCTTCCGAAGCGTTCGCCCGGCCCCGCGGCCCATGTCCGCCGCCTCGTCCTCGAATGCTTCGGAGTCCCCGCATGCCTGCACAGATCACCGCGCTCGCCGTCAGCAAGTCCTACAACGGCAGGCTCGTCCTTGACTCGGTGACCTGCTCGCTCGCCGCGGGCGAACGCACCGGGATCATCGGCGAGAACGGATCCGGCAAGACCACCCTGCTGCGGCTGTTCGCGGGGCGTGAACGGCCCGACCAGGGCGAGGTCGTCGTCCAGGCCGCCGGCGGCGTCGGCTACCTCGCCCAGGACGAGCAACTGGCCCCGCAGGCGACCGTTCAGCAGATCATCGACCGGTCCCTGAGCGGTCTACGCGCCGTCGAGCAGCGAATGCGCCGCCTGGAGGCCGCGATGGCCGACGGCGACGAGTCCGGCATGGCCGAGTACGGCGACCTGATGACCGTATTCGAGCTGCGCGGCGGCTATGACGCCGATGCCCGGGTGGAACGTGCCCTGTACGGCCTCGGCCTGGGGCTGGTGAGCCGTGACCGTACCGTGGGCACGCTGTCCGGCGGAGAACAGGTCCGGTTGCGGCTGGCGGCCGTGCTTGCGGCGGCGCCGGAGGTGCTGCTGCTGGACGAGCCGACCAACCACCTCGACGGCACGGCCTTGACCTGGCTGGAAGACCATCTGCGCACCCGGCGGGGCACGACGGTGACGGTCTCCCACGACCGCGCCTTCCTCGAGCGCGTGGCCACCAGCCTGCTGGAGGTGGACGCCGACCGGCGCCGCGTCGTCCGCTACGGCAACGGCTACGCCGGCTACCTCGCCGAGAAGAGGGCTGCCCGGCAGCGCTGGGCTCAGGCGTACGACCAGTGGCGGACGGACGTCGACCGGCTGCGCGAGGCCGCCGCGACCACCGCCCGTCAGGTGGCCCCCGGCCGTGCGATGAAGGACGGCAACAAGATGGCTTACGACCGGGCGGGCGGACGCGTGCAGCAGTCGCTGGCCGGCCGGGTGCGCAACGCCGAGGAACGGCTGCGCCGCCTGCTCACCGACCCGGTCCCGCCCCCGCCGGAGCCGCTGCGCTTCACCCCGGTACTGCGTGCCCGCCGTCTGCAGGGCGCCGTACTCGACGTCGCGGACGTCGCCGTCACCGGCCGGCTCGACCGCACGGACCTCACCGTCACGGCGGGTGAACACCTGCTGATCACGGGGCCGAACGGAGCGGGCAAGAGCACCCTGCTCGGCGTCCTGGCCGCACGAGTCGCCCCCGACAGCGGGAGTGTCACCCGCCGCGGCAGGATCGGCCATCTCCCCCAGGAGCCGCGCCCGGGAAAACCGGACGAGACCGTACTGGCCGCCTTCGCCCGCGGGCGGGCGGGAGAGAGCACTGATCACGCCGAACAGCTGCTGTCCCTCGGCCTGTTCGACCGCGACCAGTTCACGGTGCCGGTCGGCCGGCTGTCCACCGGACAGCGGCAGCGCCTCGCCTTGGCGCGACTGCTCAGCGAGCCGTCGGACGTCCTGCTGCTCGACGAACCCACCAACCATCTGTCCCCCGCTCTCGTCGAGGAGCTGGAGACCGCCCTGATGGGGTACGACGGCGCCCTCGTCATCGTCAGCCATGACCGCCGGCTGCGCCGGCGCTGGTGGGGCGCCCACCTGGCCATGCGCGCGACGTCGACGTCCGCTGCCACGTGCTGAGAACTTCCAGCCCGGTCCCGCGGACTTCCTGGATTCCCTTCCCCCTTCCCTCCTTCGCACCCGTCACAGAGGAAGCGATACGTCATGCCACCTGTTCCCGCCGACCCGGCCGTGCTCCATCCGCTGCCCGAACAGCCGCGAGTGGTGCTGCTGAAGCCACTGGTCACCTCGCCGCTGATCGAGGTCGGGGAGTTCTCCTACTACGACGATCCGGACGATCCAACGGCTTTCGAGACCCGGAACGTGCTGTATCACTACGGTCCGGAGAAGCTGGTCATCGGTAAGTTCTGCGCGCTGGGCGAAGGCGTGCGGTTCGTCATGAACGGCGCCAACCACCGCATGGACGGCCCCTCGACGTTCCCCTTCCCGATCATGGGAGGTTCCTGGGCCGAGCACTTCGATCTGATCACCGGCCTGCCCGGCCGGGGCGACACCGTGGTCGGCAACGACGTCTGGTTCGGGTACCGGGCCATGGTGATGCCCGGCGTCCGTATCGGCCACGGAGCGGTCGTCGCTTCCGGCTCCGTCGTCGTCGACGACGTTCCCGACTACGGCATCGTCGGCGGCAACCCCGCCAGGCTCATCCGCCGCCGCTACAGCGACGCGGACGTCAACCGCCTCCTGGCCCTGGCATGGTGGAACTGGCCGCTCCAGCACATCACCGAACACGTCCGCGCGATCATGTCCGGCAGCATCGACGACCTGGAGGACGCGGCGGCCGCGCAGGCGGCGGAGGCACGTCAAGACCCGCCGCCGGCCCGTTGAGCGGTCCTGGCAGAGGCCGACCGGCCCCGCGAAGGCCGGGCTCCTCCCGGGGAAGCGCTACGTGCGGTGAGGCCGAGCGGGTTCACCGCCGTGTCGCCGACTACCTGCGCCACGTCGATTCCGAAACGCTGCCGATGATCCAGACGGCGATGCGGATCGCCGAATCTTTCGCCGGCGGCTCCGGGGCCGACACCGCGCCCGCGTGGGCACGCCTGCCCACTGCCGAACAGGACGCCCTCAGCGCCGCCTTGACGAGGCTGCTCATCCGCTTCCGTTCCGTCGAACCGCTGTACGTCTCCCGCGGCGGCCGGTCGGGTTATGACATCGCCCTGCGACGCCTCGAAGGCGCCCGCCACGCCGACTACACCTTCCGCGCCCTGGCTGACCTCTTCGCCGGCAAAGGGCTGACCGCCGACACCTCGGCCCGGGACGCCTACATGGCCGAGTCGGTCCTGTGGCACCTGGAGCGCTTCGAACCCGGCACCCGCGTCGTTCTGGCGGCTCACAACGCCCACATCCAGAAAACACCGGTCTCCTTCGACGGCCGCCTCACGGGGTTCCCGATGGGACAGCACCTGCACCGCGCGCTCGGCGACGACTACGTAGCCCTCGGCCTGACGAGCACCACCGGACAGACCGCGGACATGCCCCGGGACGAGAACGCACGCTTCGGTTTCACCGTCGACACCACCGCGCTGGAGCCGCCAGAGCCGGGAAGCATCGAAGCGGCCTTCGCCGATGCCGATCTCGGGCTCAGCGTGGCCGGCCTCCACCGGGCACCCCGCGAGGCCCCCAGCAGCGCCGACCCTGCTCCGGGCCCCGACCGCATCCGGATACAAGGCGCCTACCTGCACACCCCCGTCCTCGACGCGTTCGACGCCATCCTCAGCACCTCGGTCTCCACCGTGGCCGACGCCTCGAGAACACCTGAGACGGGCCGGTGAGCAGGGCGGTGAGCCCGACAGGGGACGAGCCCTTCGGACACGGCGCGGTCGTAGAGCCGCCGGACGCGCCTGTTGTTCCCTTCTTCGCCCGCGTCCCGGCCGGGGACGACGTCCACGAGCCGGTTACGGGCCCGTTGGCGAGCGCCTGCCGACGGCTATGTGCCTGTCCAGCCGGCCGTGTTGGAGTACGACTCGTAGCTGTATCGGGTGCTGCGGTCCCATGGATCGCCGGTGAGGTGCTCGTAGGCGTCGTCGGGTACGTAGAGCAGTGCCTCGGCCCAGACGACGTCGTTGACGAACGGCACGAAACGCTCCGGGGCCCGAAGCACGTTCTCGTACTCCTCACGGCCGGCCGCGACGACCGCAGCCCGGGTGTACAGGAACGCGTCACCCGACAGTCCCTCGCCGTACTCCTTGCGGTCCAACCTGTACAGAGCCCAGGAGAGCCGCTCGGCGAAGCCGGCCACGTCGGATACGGGACCGTTCGCCAGGCGGGCTGTCAGGGCAGCGGCGAGCTGATCGCCGTCGGGGTCGGGTGCTGAGGGACCGCACTCTTCGATGAGTTGCCAGAAGACGTCTTCGTTCATGTCGCAGAGCATGGCCGAAGGGTGTGACAAGCCGGGACGGCAAGGTCCTCCCCGGCCGGTAGGCATGGCCGACGAGGACTGCGGCCATGCCGGTGAAGGCGAGAGAGCGTTCGGCCCGGGATGCGCAGCTGCGGTGGAACACCCACCGGAACGAGGGGCGGCCACGCGGTCGCCCGCCTGCCCCGGGCACGCCCGGGGATCGGCCACCCGGGTTGCGTTGCGGTCGGCACAGGCACATTTGGGTTCCACCCGTCTGCGTACGCGAGCGACGGAATGATCGAGCGCTTTACGGTGGGTTGATGCGATCTGTTCCGAGGTGGGCCCTGCTTTCGTCGGGGTGTGCCCCCGTCCTGCTGGTCGGAGGCTGGACGGTCGCGGCACTACTGGAGGGGCCCGCCTACAATCCCGCCACTCAGACGATCAGCGTCCTGGGGGCTTACGGGGCTGCGGGATTCTGGGTGATGACCGGAGCCTTCCTCGGCCTGGGCGTCTGCCACCTGCTTACCGCCAGGGGGCTGCGCGCGGCCGCGTTCGCCGGGCGTGTGGCGCTGGGCGGCGGTGGAGCGGTGGCGGTGGTGGTGGCTCTGCTCCCCGTGCCGAGCAGTGGAGGGTCCCTGGTCCACGGGTCGGTCGTCGCGGTCGGCTTCACCCTCCTGGCGATGTGGCCGGTTCTGGCTGCCGATCGCAGCGGGAGCGCACCATGGGGGTTACGGCCCGTGCCCTCCATCGTGGTGACTGTTCTGATGGGCGCCGGTGCAGGCTGGTTTCTGCTCGAAATGTACCGTCACGGTGCCATTGGTATGGCTGAACGCCTTGTGACATGCATTCAGTCCCTGTGGCCCTTGGTGGTCGTCGCCTCCTGCCTCTGCCATCCCGACAACGATGGACCTCCGACGTGACCGGGGCCGGCAGCTGGATGCGGCCGGGAGCAGGCGAGGCGTCGGCCCGAGCCGGGCTGCGCGGGGGAGCCCCCGGCGGGAGGAGCGCATCCAGCGCCCCCTCCCAGGACTTCAACTGCCGGTCAGGGCAAGGCGTTCATCAGTGACTTCAGGCAGCGGTTTCCCGGGTGATGGCCGCTGAACGCCGAGGGGACCCGAAGTCGTCCAGGTGCCGAGGTCGTTCAGGTGCCGAGCCGGGCCGTCAGGCCGTCGAGGACCCGGTCGAGCCCGTACGCGAAGTCGGCGTCGCGGATCTGCTGCGGGTGCACGTCCTGCTGGGCGGAGCTTCCCTCGCGCAGCCGCGGGTGTTGCCGCGAGGCTTCGTCGAAGGCCGGGCGCAGGCCCGCCACCCACTCCTGCTCGGACTTGCCGCTGCGGGCGATCAGTGAGAGGTACGCGGCCTCGGAGGTCGCGATCCCGATGACGTATGCCGTGAGTGTCCCCATGGCCTGGTCCTTCTCGTCCGCGGGGAAGCCCGCCGCTTCGAACTGCGCGAGCAGTCCCGATGACATCCGCATGGCGTTCGGGCCGATGTGGACGAGGCCGACCTGGCCGAGCTCGGGGGCGATCCAGGGGTGGCGCAGGGTCATCGCCCGCAGATCGGTGGCGATGCGGGCGACGCCCGCGCGCCACTGGGTGCGGTCGGCGGCGGCCGGTACCTGAAGCTCTCCGTAGACCTCGTCCACGACCAGCTCGATCAGCTCGTCCTTGTTGGCCACGTGCCGGTAGAGGGAGGTGGCCGCGGCGTCCAGGCGAGTGCCGAGCTTGCGCATGCTGAGCGCCTCGATGCCCTCCGCGTCCAGCAGTTCGATCGCCGCGGCCACGATCTGCTCGCGGGTCAGCTGCTCCCGCTGCGGGCGGCGCGGACGGGTCCACACTGATGCGGTCGGGTTCTCGTCGGCTGGCATCCGGCTCTCATCCCTGCTCGTCCTTCTTCTCCTCCTACGGTAGCGCACGCTGTACGCACGTTGCGTACAGCGTTCCACCATGCGTACAGTGTTCGCAACGAGGGAACGCTGTACGCATCGGGTGGGAGCAGACGTGTCGAAGAATGTGAACCGGGACGAGCAGGGCAACTGGGATGCCAAGGGGGAGTGGGGGACCCGGAACTCGGCGGGCCGGAAGGTCGATCTCGCCCGCTGGCAGGCCCGCCTCGACGAGCTGCGCGCCAAGCACCACGTCCCGGCCGCGTCCCTGGCGTTCCTCGTCGACGGAACCGTCCATGAACTGGCCGGCGGCGTACTGCACCGCGGAACGGGCGTGGAGGCGACGACCGACTCGGTCTTCCAGATGGGCTCGATAGCCAAGGTCTACACCGCCACCCTGATCATGCGGCTCGCCGAATCAGGCGAACTCGACCTGGACGCACCGGTCGTGGACGTACTGCCGGAGTTCTCGGTCGCTGACCCCGAGGCGGCCAGGACGATCACCACGCGTCGGCTGCTCAGCCATACGAGCGGCCTCACCTGCGACTTCACCTACGACAGCGGGCGCGGCGACGACTGCCTCGCCAAGTACGTCGAGGCCGCGAAGGACGTGGCGCTCGACTGCCCGCCCGGCACCGCGATCTCATACAGCAGCGTCGGCTACAACGTCCTCGGCCGCATCGTCGAGGTGGTGACCGGCCAGGTCTGGGACGAGGCACTGAAAGACCTGCTCCTGGCCCCGCTCGGCGTCACGCACACCATGACGCTGCCCGAGGAGGCGCTGCGGTTCCGCGCGGCGATGGGGCACCTGGGCGAGGCGGGCCAGGACCCGGACCCGGCACCGTCCTGGGACCTGATGCCGCGCTCGGCGGGCCCGTACGGCAGGGTCATAGCCAGCGCGGGAGACGTCGTCCGGCTGGCACAAATGCACCTCAACGGCGGTGTGGCGCAGGACGGTACGCGCGTGCTCTCCGAGGAGACGGTGGCGCTGATGCAGCGCCGGGTGGTGGACTCTCCCGACAAGTGGACGGTCAGCGCGGACGGCTGGGGCCTGGGCTGGACGCTGTACGACTGGGACGGCGTCCAGGGCTACGGCCACGACGGCGCCTCCATCGGGCAGTACGGCTACCTGCGCGCCGTGCCGTCGGCGGGCGTCGCGGTCGCACTGCTCACCAACGGCGGCGGTGCGCGTGAACTGTACGCGGAGCTCTACCGGGAACTCCTGGCCGAGCTGGCCGGGGTGACGATGCCGGAGCCCTTCGCCCCGCCGGCCCAGCCGCCCACGGTGGACTACGCGCCGCTCGTCGGCACGTACCGGCGCGAGGGCGTGGTCATCACTGTGACCGAGCGGGACGGCGCGGGACACCTGGTGTACGAGTTCGTCGACGGGATGAAGGACTTCTCCGAGCCCTTGGAGATCGGTCTGGTGCCGGTGACGGAGACGGTCTTCGCCGGTACGGGGGTGGGCGCGGCGTTCAGCGAGGACTACATGCCCGTGGTCTTCTCCACACTGCGGGACGGCACGGGCTGCGTCTACATCGGCATGCGCTGCGGCCCCAAGACCGCGTAACGCGGCTGCTTCTGCTCCACTGCGCGATACGGCGTGGCCGGAACGGCTGCCCGTGAGGGCTGTGCGTCTGCGCAGCCGTCGGCCCTCCCGTGGGGAGGGGCCGGGAGGGACGGCGCGGCCCCGCCCGTGTGACAGCCACACAGGGCGGGTCGGGGGACGGGGGCCTTCGCCCGGGAGGCGAGAGGATCACCGCCGTCACAGCATTGCACTGGATTCAGCCAGGCGACAGGGTCATGACTGAAACTCGTACCTCAGACCGCGCTGCCGCTGTCATGAGCCGCCCGGCCTGTCCCGCGCGGGCTGGAAAAGAGGGCTGGAGGGGAACGTCACCCGAGGGGGTGGTCCGGGTGGTGCTCACGATCAGTCCGGCAGTTGAGGGAGGGGCGGCCGGAAACGTGTTCCGCCACGCGCCCCAGCAGTCCGCCTGCGACGAGCGCCTCGGCGCGGCCGGGCCGCTGATCAGCCAAGTGATCGAAGCCCTGACGTGAAGTGACCTGCGTCACATGCTGTCACAGCTGTCCGTCACGCGGTGTCTTGAGGCCGAACCCCTTGAGACAGAGGAGAGACCGTGACTGAGAACACCGATGTCGTCGTGATCGGCGGCGGATACGCCGGTGTCATGGCGGCCAACCGCCTGACGCAGCGCGACGACGTGACCGTGACCCTGATCAACCCGCGCTCGGCCTTCGTCCCGCGCCTGCGCCTGCACCAGCTGGTGGGCGGGTCCCACGACGCGGTCGTCGACTACCGCGAGATCCTGGCCGAGGGCGTCCGGCTGGCCGTCGACACCGTGACCCGGATCGACACGGCCGAGCGCAGCGTGGCGCTGGCGAGCGGCGGCACGGTCGGCTACGACTACCTGATCTACGCGGCGGGCAGTGGCAGCACCGACCTGCGCGTTCCCGGGGCGGCCGAGTTCGCTCACCCGGTCGCCACCCTGGAGGCCGCGCAGCGGCTGCGGTCGGTCGTCGACGCCGCGCACGCGACGGCCGCCCTGACGGTTGTCGGCGCCGGTCCGACGGGCATCGAGACCGCCGCCGAGCTGGCGGAGCGGGGCCGCCGGGTGACCCTGGTCTGCGGAGGCGTGCTCGGCCCGTACCTGCACCCTCGGGCCCGACGCACGGTCGCCAAGCGGCTCGCCCGGCTCGGGGTGACCGTGCTCGACGGCCCCGACACGAAGGTCACGGCGGTGACGCGCCACGCCGTGCGCCTCGGGGACGGCCGTGAGCTGCCGAGCGAGGTCACCGTCTGGGCCGCCGGCTTCGGTGTGCCGGATCTGGCCGCGCGCAGCGGGCTGAGCACCGACGCGATGGGGCGCCTGCTCACGGACGAGACGCTGACCAGCATGGCCGACAAGCGCATCGTCGCCGCCGGGGACTCGGCGGCACCGTCCGACCTGCCGTTCCGGATGAGCGCCTATGCCGCGGGCTGCCTGGGCGCCCATGCCGCGGACACGGTCCTCAGCCGCATCGCGGGCAAGCGGCCCGAGCCCGTCAGCCTGTCGTTCCCCGCCATGTGCGTCAGCCTGGGGCGCCGCGCCGGCGTCTTCCAGTTCGCGCACAAGGACGACACCGCGATGAGGCTCTACGTCGGCGGCCGTGCCGGCGCGAAGCTCAAGGAGATCTCCTGCCAGTTCAGCGTCAAGCATCTGGTGAACGAGGCACGCAAGCCCGGTTCGCACACCTGGCCCAAGGGCGACAAGCGCCGGGAGATACTGCGGGCCAAGCGGGGCGAAACGCCGCTCACCACCGAACCGGCAGCCTGAGCAGGCATGCGAGGAAGAGGGGCCGAGACATGACCGACCACTCCACCGACCCGGCGACCGAGGCGTTCGTCGCCCACCGCAATCTGCTCTTCACGGTCGCCTACGAGATGCTGGGATCGGCGGCCGACGCCGAGGACGTCCTCCAGGAGACCTGGCTGCGGTGGGCCAAGGTGGACCTGGGGCAGGTGGACGACCAACGGGCGTACCTGGTCCGGATCACGACCCGGCAGTCGCTCAACCGGCTGCGCACCATGAAGCGCCGCAGGGAGGCGTACGTCGGCCAGTGGCTGCCCGAGCCGCTGCTCACCGCGCCGGACGTGGCCGAGGACATCGAGCTCGCCGAGAGCGTGTCGATGGCGCTGATGATCGTCCTGGAGACGCTGTCGCCGACCGAACGGGCCGTCTTCGTGCTGCGCGAGGTCTTCGACGTCGGCTATGACGAGATCGCGGACGCCGTGGACAAGAGTCCTGCGGCCGTCCGCCAGATCGCGCACCGCGCCCGCCGCCACGTCGACGCCCGACGCCCCCGGAAGGCGGTCTCCCCGAGCGCTGCCCGGGCGGCTGTGGAGTCGTTCCGGCGCGCTCTCGAAACCCGGGACCCCCAGGGCCTCCTGGACGTGCTCGCCCCGGACGTCGTCCTCGTGAGCGACGGCGGCGGCGTGAAGAGGGCCGCGCTGCGGCCGATCATCGGCGCCGAGAAGCTGGTCCGCTTCTACCTCGGCGGCTCCAGCAAGCTCGAGGCCACGATCACTTGTTCACCCACCGTGGTCAACGGCAATCCGGCACTGGTCCTGCGCCTGGACGACGAGATCGACGGCGTCATGGGGATGCGTGTCGAGGACGGCCGCGTCACGGGCGTCTATTACGTCCGCAACCCGGAGAAGCTGACCCGCGTCGAGACCGAGACCCCGCTCACCCTGCGATGAGTACGCCGGATCACCGGAACACCACCCGCCCGCCGTCACACGCCGGACGAGAGGAGCGCACCACGGCCGGGCAGACGACGGCCGGGCGGCGCAGCCTCACGCTCCTGAAGACCGCGATCGCCCCGCGGGCCGTGACCTCCTTCTTCCAGGCGGCCACCGCCGGGGGCGGGCATGAAGAACCGCTCCGCGCCCTCGCGCCCCAGGACCTGGTGCTCGGTGACCAAGGGCCACGGGATGCCGGGCGCGGTACGGACCGCGACTTCTCATCCGGACGCCGTCGAGCCGGGAGCGGCAGACGCTCGACGCCTCTGTCGCTGCGTGAGCAGGTCGTCGTGGGTCAGGACCTGGCGGCGCTGTCGCTGTCGGGGTGGAGGGGGAAGACCTGGTCGAGGCCGACGATGCGCAGGATACGCAGCGTATGGGCGGGGACGGCGGCGAGCGCGATGTCCGCGCGGGCGCCGTGGGCGTGGTTGCGGGCGGCGATCAGGGCGGTGATGCCGCTGGAGTCGCAGAATTTCATGCCGTCCAGATCCAGGACGAGGCGCTGGCCGGGCTGGAGGGTGAGCGTGCTGAGCAGTTCACGCAGTGTGGTGGCGTTGGTGTAGTCGAGTTCGCCGATGATCGCCAGAACGGGACCGGTCGCAGCGTCTCGGGTGGTGATTTTCAGCGGGTTCATCGTGGATTCTTCGTTGCCGGGCCGGGGGCGGGGACGCCGAGGGCGAGGAGGGCGGTGTCGTCGTCGAGGCCGTCGCCGAAGTCGTCCAGCAGGCCGGTCAGGGCCTGGATGACGGCATGCGGGGACTTTCCGGCGTGGCCGGCGGCGAAGGTGAGCAGGGCCTCGTCCCCGTACAGGGTGGTGCGGTCTTCGCCGGTGCGGGCTTCGGTGAGGCCGTCGGTGTAGAGCAGAAGGGTGTCGCCGGGGGCGAGAACGGTGGCGGCGGTGGCGAAGTGCGCGTCGGGCAGGATGCCGACGAGGAGGCCGCCGGGAGTGGGCAGGAAGTCGGCCGTGCCGTCGGCGCGCAGGACGAGGGCCGGGGGGTGGCCGCCCGCAGCGAGGCGGATGGCCACCTGCCCGGTCGCGGGGTCGGGTTCGAGAGTGCCGAAGACGGTGGTGCAGTAACGCGGGTCGCCGCTGCCGCTGTAGCGCTCGTGAAGCACCTTGTTGAGGGTGGACAGAGCGGAAACGGGGTCTGGGTCGTGCAGGGCGGCGGCGCGCAGGGTGTAGCGAGTCAGTGAGGTGACCGCGGCTGCTTGGGGGCCCTTGCCGCACACGTCACCGAGGAAGAAGGCGAAGCGTTTGCCGTCGATGGGGAAGACGTCGTAGAAGTCGCCGCCGAGCCGGTCGGGGGAGGCGGTGTGGTAGTGGGCGGCCGCCTCCATCCCGGGCACTGGCGGCAGGATGGCGGGCAGCAGTGACTGCTGGAGCACGGCCAGGGCGTCCTGCAACCTGGCGCGGTCGGCCTCCGCCTGCTGGCGGGCTTCTTCGGCCGCTCTCCGGCCGCGCAGGAGTTCCTCCTCGTAGGTGCGGCGGTCCCGGGCGTCGAAGACAGTGGTGCGGACCAGCAGTGGCTCGCCGGTACTGCCGTGCTTGACCACCGAGGAGACCAGCACCGGTATCCGGCCGCCGCCGGCCTGCTTGATCTCCAGGGCTATGCCGCCGATCTCGCCCTGCATCCGCAGCAGCGGCGCGAAGTGCGTCTCGTGGTACAGCTTGCCGCCCACGGTCAGCAGGTCGGTGAACCGCATCCGGCCCACCACCGCCTCCCGCTCCAGACCGAGCCAGCCCAGCAGCGTGGTGTTGATCTTCGCGATGGTGCCGTCCATCAACGTGGACAGATACCCGCACGGCGCGCTCTCGTACAGTTCCACGGCGCTGTCCTCCAGCAGCGCGGCGAACGCCGCATCCGACGCTTTCCCGTCGTCGGCGTTATGGGGGTCGGGCTGCTGGCCGGTACGGCACATCATCGCAGGCCCGCCAGGAAACCGGTGATCGCCTCGTTGGTGACCTCGGGCGCGGACAGGTGCGGGCAGTGCCCGGTCGCATCGAGAGTGACCAGTTGTGAGCCGGGCACCGCCTGGTGAACGTAGGCGCCGACCTCCCGGGGAGCGATGACGTCCTGGGTGCATTCCAGTACCAGCGTCGGCACCTTCACCTTTTTCAGATCGTCCCGCGAGTCGGACAGGAACGTGGTGCGGGCGAAGACGCGCGCCATGTCCGGATCAGTCGCGCAGAAACTGTTCTTCAGCTCCTCACCGAGCTCGGGCTGCTCCGCGTTCCCCATGATCACCGGTGCCATCGCCGCCGACCAGCCCAGGTAGTTGGACTCCAGGGACTCCAGCAGCTCGTCGATGTCCTGCGCGCTGAACCCGCCCCGGTAGCCCTCGTCGTCGATGTACCGCGGAGAGGGGGCGACCATGACCAGCGCCCCGATGCGCTCCGGAGCCATGCCCGCGGCCAGCACCCCGATCATCGCGCTGACCGAGTGCCCCACGAACACCGCATCGCGCAGGTCGAGGGCCTCGCACACCTCCACCGCGTCCCGGGCGTAACCGTCCAGGGAGGCATAGCGGTCCTCCGAGAACGCGGACAGATCCGAGCGGCCCGAACCCACGTAGTCGAACAGCACCACCCGGTAGTCCTCGACCAGGGCAGGCACCGTCAGCCGCCACATGTTCTGATCACAGCCGAACCCGTGAGCCAGCACGACCGCCGGCCCCTGCGGATTGCCGATGACGGTGACGTTGTTCCTGCGATCGATACCCATACCCACCAGTCTCTCAAGTCCCACTCACCACTCGGACACGACTCTGAGGTACCCAAGGCATCCCGGGGCAGGCCGTCCTCGAACGGCGGCTTGCCCATCCCGGGGGAGGGGAGGCAGCGGTGCTGCCTGGCCCGGGCCGGCGGACGTCCCGCCCGCCCCTGGAGCGCTCTACGGCGCGGGTCGGACTGCCCTGGGTCATCTCGGCGTGAACGCCTTGGCCGCGGCGGTGAAGGCGTTCGTCCAGTCGGACGTGATGATGCTTGCGATGTACCCGTCCGGCCGGACGAGGACGAGCGTGTCGCCGGTGATGCCGTAGACGCTGTTCAGCCGGCCGGTGGTGTCGGCGAGGACGCTGTCGTCGTCGACGCGGCGTCCGGTGCGGACGGGGTAACGGCGCAGTCCGGCGCCGTCGGCGGGCCAGGCCGGCCTGGACAGCGCCTCGGCGGCGCCGGGGCCGAAGGCCAGGAGGGTGAAGTGCGGTCCCCGGAAGACGTCGAACAGGCGCCGGACACCGCGCGCGGAGCACGGCGCGTCCGGCGCCCGGTCGCCCACGTGCAGTGTCCTGGTGGCCGGAGAGTGGACGGGGGCGAGCGGGCCGCCGTGGTACGAGAGATCGAGCTGGCGTTCCTCGTCTCCGCGCCTGAGGCCGGAGACACGGTGCCTGCTGAGGTTTTCGTACAGCTCGCCGGACTTGCCGAGAACGCGCGCGGCGATCGGCTGCCGCTCGGCCTCGTAGGTGTCGAGGAGGCCCTCCGGTGCACCGGCGATGACCTGGCCGAGTTTCCAGCCGAGGTTGTAGGCGTCCTGCACGCCGGTGTTGAGTCCTTGCGCGCCGGCCGGAGTGTGCACGTGGGCGGCGTCACCGGCCAGGAAGACCCGGCCCGCGCGGTAGTGCTCGACGAGCCGGACATTGGGCCGGAACACCGAGGTCCAGGTGATGTCACGCAGCCGCAGGCCGGTCAGCTGGTGGAACCGGGCGGCCAGTGCGGCTTCGTCCAGGTCCGGTGTGTCGTCCGGCTTCAGCCGGATCATCACCTGGAACTGGTCGGAATGCGGCAGCGGACACGCTCCCGCGGAGGCGCGGGGCCAGATGTGCCACCGGTCGCGGGACAGCCCGTCGATCGTGCCGTCGATGATGAGCGTACGGTCGGAGGCGTCGGTCTCCCCCGCGAAGCCGAGACCGGTGGCCTTGCGGACGGCACTGGCGCCGCCGTCGGCACCGACGAGGTACTTGCTGCGCACCTTCTCTCCCGAGGCGAGCGTCGCCGTGACGCCGGCGGCGTCCTGTTCGAAGTCCTCCAGCGCGGTGTCGTACTCGATGCGCAGTCCGAGGCGGTCGACCAGGCGGTGCAGGATGGCGTCGGTGCGGTGCTGCGGCAGCAGCAGGATGTTCGGGTACGGCACGTCCGGAGTGGGCTGGTCGCGCTGCTGCATTTTCCACGGCTCGTCGACGGCCCGTGAGCACGCTTTTTCGCACAGCCGTGTACCTGGAGGGCACGTTCACGTGTACGTCGGCATCACCTTCAGCGACGCCCGTCAGCCGACCAGGCGCCGGCGCCAGTCGAGCGGGGTGATGTGAACGGCCTGGCCTGGGTCGCCGTCCCAGGTGGTGGGCAGGCCGACAGCGTCGAGAGCGGCCACCACCTCGCGGCCGACCGCCGCGGTGCTCTCCTCCGAGCCGTCGAAGCCGCCGTAGAAGAGCATCAGGCCATGACCGGCGGCGGCGGAGTCGGTGCACTGGGTGTGGAAGTAGACGAAGCCGCGGGCATCGGGTGCCCCTTCTGCACCGATCTCCGCGTTGCCGCAGGACCGGCAGCAAGCGAAGTTCTCCCGGGCCGTGATGCCGGCGGCCTCCAGTGCGGTGAAGGCGCGGGTGAGCCGCTCAGGGTCGGTCTCACCCTGCCATTTGGCCTGTTCCGCCACGCGCTCCAGCCACATCCGGTCGGCCAGCGCCTCCGCCTGCTCACGGGAGACGGGCCGGTGGTCCTTGGCGACCAGGTAGTGCTCAGCGAGCTCGGCCAGTCCGGCCCGGGAAGCGTAGCCGCCGACCAGCACCTCACGGACACGCTTCTCCAACTCCTTGCGCTCGTCTTCGCCGATGTCGAGCGGCGGCACCTCGCGGGTGGGGCCCATGTCCAGCAGCGACCAGGCCAGACCGGCGTCCCAACCGGTCTCCTGGCGGGCCCAGCCGGTAATCGCCGCAATCACGGCCCCGGGCCCGTCGGCCGTCGCCTGGAAGTGCCGGTCAGCGGCACCGTCGCGGTGCTCCAGCGTGTAGTCACCACCGGCCTTGTGCCAGACCTGGGCGAAGACGTCAGGCAGGTCGGGTATCGGCTGGACCACCAGGAACCGGTCACCGTCACCGCCGATTCGCCGGACCAGCCCGGCGAGCTCCTCGACGGACACGCGGACGTGCCGCTCCCAGTTCTCCGTCTTCACCACGATCTCAAGCATGCGCAGACTCTGACACGCCCCTCTGACAACAGACCTCCCTGGATCCGGCATCGCCCCTGCACCACCACGTGACTCCAGGCAGCTCAGCATCCGCTCCGACCCGGACTCGCGCCGGTTCCCCGGCCGCAAACGCGCGAGGGAAAGTGCCATACCCAGGACGTGATCGTCCTCGCCCATGTCTCCTGGTTCATCCACGCTCGAAGGCGTGAACTCCGGCCCTCCTGGCGGAAGTCGAGCCGCTCCAAGCAGGCCCTGTTCACCCTGGCGCATCTGCGCAAGAACGCAGCACATCGGCAGGCCGGCGCCGGATGCGGAGTATCCGAGGCAGCCGCCTGGCGCTACGTCGACGAGACGATCGAGATACCCGCCTCCTGGGCACCTGGCCTGTGCGAAGCCCCGACCGGACTCGGCGAAGACGGCTTCGTCATCGTCGACGGCACCCTCGTTCCCACCGGCCGCATCAGGGCGGACGAGCCGTACTGCTCCCAGAAACACAGGAAGCACGGCATGGACGCCCAGGTCATCACAAGGCCGGACGGAACCTCACTCCGGTTCTCGCGTACGACACCGGGGCGCACCCACGACCCGCCCGCAGCGCGAGCCCACGGTGTCGTCCAGGCGTGAACGTGCCTTCGCGCAGCTGAAAACCTGCCGACTGCTCCGGCGGGCCAGATACTCCCCCCGCCGCATCGAAACCGCCGTCCAGGCCGCCCGCACCCTCCTGACCTGTACGTATTCAGGATAGAAGAGGTTCAGTGCTCGCAGAGGGAGAATTCTCGTTCGTAGAGCTGCTCGTTGTGTTCGTCGACGAAGAACTTGCGTTCCTGCATGAGTTGTTCGCGGTAGTTCTTGGCCTGTTCAAGCGTCATGGTCGAGGTGTCGGACCAGGGCTGCTGCGGTGGCACATCGGATGTCGAGACGATCTTTTCCGACGGGTCGACCAGGAAGAACGCGAGAATTTTGCGACATCCCGGGCGGGTGGGGTCCATGAGGCGGAATGAGCCGACGCGGTGTTGCAGGATGTTCGGGAAAGCCAGGCAGCGGCCCGCTGGGGTCGATGCCGATCCCAGCATCTGGTTCAGTGCGTCTTCGTTCTCCAGGCCGTAGACCTCACGCAGGCCGTTGTCGTCGTTCTGTTCGTAGTACGGGTCGTCGAGTGCAGCACGGAAACTCAGCCGGCTTTCGGTGATGTTCTCGCTGTCCCAGTAGTAGATGCCGGTCGAGACGATCCGCTCGTTCAACATCCCCTCGACATGCCAGGAACCGCCGGGGTACTCGGGCTTGTCCGGGGTGAGATGAATGGTGGCGAGCTTGACGATGACCTGGAGACGGCGGCCGCGCAGATCGACTCGTGCGGATGCATCGGGCAACTCGGGCGGGGTGAATTCCGGGGCGTCCGGGATGACCGGGCGGCGGTTTTCCCACCAGTCGTCCTGGGCCTCCTCCCACGCGCGGAGGGCTTCGGTGTAAGCCTCATCATCACTGTAGGAGGATTTGTCCGGGTGCTTCGGCTCCGAGTCGTACCACCCGTAAGGATCGGCCTCGATCCGCAGGGGCCGCGGATGGCGCAGATCGGTGAGCACGTTCTCCAGCAGCGGCCGGAAGCGCGCGAACAAGTCCGGCAGCACGGAGGCCAGTTCGCGATGATTCTCGGGGTGGACGTTGTTGACGTATGAACGGAAGGCGACATCGCCGTCGTCCCTGACGTCGACGTCCGTGGGCAACCACTGGAATTTCTCCGAGAATTCGTACTTCGAGTAGCGGTCCGTCGGATTCTGCCAAGCCCGCTCGGGCGCGCCGCTCACCTCTTTCACCAGACAGAAAAGTGAGGGATGAACCAGGTCCAGTACCTGGCCGTCGGATCCGGGATGCCAGTCCTTCTCTGCTTCGGGGACCTGTTCCAGAACCCGAACCGCCTCACGCAGCCGGGATCTGAGCTTGTCGTCGATCAGCGTGTCCGACTGCCACACCCCGTCGACGGCGGACACCTCTGCACCGGTTCGTCCGTCCCGCAACGCGGCATAATGCAGGAGTTCGGCAAGCACGTAACGAACCTGCGCTTCGGTGAGACCCTGGGCGAGCGCTTCTTGCGTCCATCTGGCGACGATGTCGGCATCGTTCATCTTGTCGAACCACCCGGGCTTCGCCCGAATGTGTGAGCTGCACTGCATCATCTGCAGTTCCCGCAGCGTCCGGGGTGTCGCGAACGATATGGAACGGGAAGCATGAAAAGGCAGCGGGAAAGCAGACAGGCCAGTCAATTCTCTTGGTCCTCACAGTCGGTGTGCGGTGGCGGGAAGGATACTTCAGCAGACTGACACCGCCTCTGTGGCCCCTGTCATCGTTGGTCCGGGGGCCAGGGCTTCGTCGTAGTCGCGTGATGTACGGTTCGCGCTCATCCGAGCCCGAGGAGCGAGAGAGCGACGTCTTCTCCTGGACTCTTCGCACCACAGCCGAAAAACGGCCGTCAGGAGACCGAGGCCCCGCTACGGTGATCGGCGTGAAGCACGCTGCCGTGGCGACGACGCCGGAGAGTGCCCGGGCGCGCTGACGGGCGACCTGATCCGAAGCCCCGGGGCGGGTGCCCCGGGGCTTCGTCGTAGGCCCGGCCACTTGACCCGCAGCCGGCAAGGTCCGAGGGAAGCGGGCAGGAGCGCCGGACGGTCAGCCCAGCGGGCTCGGGTTGTTCAGAACATCACCGGTGGGCTTGTAAGGGCCCCCGGTCACCGTCTCCTCGGTCACCGGGACGCTGTGTGTCTGGTGATGACCCGCCTGGGCCGCACCGGCGGTCAGGGCGACAAGGGCGAATGCTCCGCCTATCACTGCTGCAACAGCCTTGGCACGCACAGTCGTTGTGCTCCCCACTCTGGTACTGGACGAACTGGACCCTGACAGTCTGGCAGGGGAACCCGGGAAGGGCACAGACTTTCGAGCCGGTGCGCCATGGGCGAGGCCGGGACCGAGATCGGCCAACCGGCCGGGCCGGTGGGACAACGCAGCCCGGCGACAGCGCATCCCTGGACCTGTGATGCGGCTACGGCGCCACAAACTACCCCCACCTGCCCGTATTAAGGAGGCCGTACTGGTTGCTCATGCTGTGGCCCCCGTAGGCCCCGGCAGTATGCGATGCCTCCGACGACTGGGCGAGCTGCGGGGCCGAAACCAGTTCAGCGTGTCCGGTCGCGGCGGCAACGCCAGAACCGAAAGCGAGCGTCGACACGACCGCCGCCGTGGTGAAGACACCTGCAAGGAGATGCTGTCGAGTACGCATGAACCCTCCGGGATCATCAGACTTCATATCCGCGCGCCATGCCTTCCGTGGCGAGACACGTAATGCCGCCGACGCAGAGGACGGTGTACTGCCCTGCGACAGACGCGGCCTCACGTCCTGGACGACTGCCTGCCGGCACCCTGCGCTTGCCCGGACGACACTGGCGAGCCTTCCACCACGGGTCCGCCGCTGTCACCGCTTACTGACTTCGGCTTGTCAGGGTGTGGCTGGGTCGTCGAGGGTGAGGCCGGTGCCGGCTATGAATCCGTCGAGTGTGTCGGGTCGGTATTGAAG
>NZ_JBSFUB010000072.1:0-38580 GCF_053591575.1 Streptomyces altiplanensis
GCGATACGACAAACTCGCCGTCCGCTACGAAGCAACAGTGCTGGTCGCAGCCATCAACGAATGGCTGTGACCAGCACTTTCACAACAGGCCCTAGGCGGCCGAGGTGCTGCTGGAAGAGCTGGACGAGCTGGACGAGCCGGCGGAACCCGACGAGCCGCTGGAGCCCGAGGACGAGCTCGTCGACGACGCGGCCGGCTTCGAGTCGGAGCCCGAGGACGACGAGGCTCCGGCCTTCGAGGACGACGTGGCCGGCGTGCTGCTCGACGAGGAGCCGCGGCTGTCGTTCCGGTAGAACCCGGAACCCTTGAAGACGATGCCGACCGCGGAGAACACCTTCTTGAGGCGTCCCTCACAGCTCGGGCACACGGTCAGTGCGTCATCGGTGAACTTCTGCACCGCCTCGAGGCCTTCGCCGCATTCGGTGCACTGGTACTGGTAGGTCGGCACTTGCTCCTCCTGGCACTCTCACTCAATGAGTGCTAACGACGTTCCATACTGACGTATTCCGAGAGATCAGTCCACTGTCACCGGCACTCGGTGACTCACGCCACGTGCGGCGACCCGTCCCGGAGCCTTCGGCGCGAGCCGCGAGCGCAGCGCCACCAGGGTGGCGAGGGCGAGCGCGGTGCCCACCAGCGGCACCAGGAATCCGGCGCTCGCACCGCTCGCGTCCGCCAGCCGTCCCGCGACCGTGACACCTGCGGCCTGCCCCAGAGCCACCGCGCCGGTCAGCCAGGTGAACGCCTCGGTACGGACCGAAGCGGGCACCAGGGTCTCGACCATCGTGTAACCGGTGATCAGCGCGGGCGCGATGCACAGGCCGACCAGCAGTCCCAGGCCAGCGAGCAGCGGCACGGAGTGCACCGCCCACAGCCCGGACGCGGCCAGTGTCAGAGCGGCGTACCCGACCATCAGGCGGCGCCGGGGCCCGGACTTCCAGGCGATGGCGCCGCACGCGATACCGGCGAGCATGTTGCCCGCGGCGAACGTTCCGTAGAGCAGCCCGTTCACGCCGGGGTTGCCGATCTCCTCCGAGAACGCGGTCAGGGAGACCTGCATTCCCCCGAAGACCGAGCCGATGCCGAGGAAGGCCACCGCGAGCACCCGCACGCCGGGCACGGAGAGCGCGGAGACGCGCGGTCCCTCGGACGCGGACAGGCGCCCGGCCCGCGGCTGCGTACGCCGCTGCAGTGCGAAGAACAGACCGCCGACCAGCGTCAGGACGGCCTCGGCGACCAGGCCGGCCGCCGGGTGCACACCGGTGCACAGCGCGGTCGCGAGCACCGGTCCCACCACGAAGGTGAACTCGTCGGTGACGGACTCGAAGGCCGCGGCGGTGGACATCAGCGGTGAGCCCTCCAGCTTGGCGGCCCAGCGGGCCCGCACCATCGGGCCGATCTGCGGAACGGACGCGCCCGTGGGAACGGCCGCGACGAACAGCGCCCACAGGGGCGCGTCCGCGAGCGCCAGCACCGTCAGGGTGACGACGGATGCGGTGTGCACGAGAACGCCCGGAACCAGAACGGCGCTCTGTCCGAAACGGTCGGCCAGCTTGCCGCTCTGCGGCGCGAACAGCGCCATGGAAACGCCGGTGACGGCGGCGACGGCGCCCGCGCTCCCGTACGACCCGGTGGTGTGCTGCACCAGCAGCACGATGCCGATCGTCAGCATCGCGAAGGGCTGCCGTGCCAGGAACCCGGGCAGCAGGTACGTCCATGCGCCGGGGGTGCGCAGCAGTTGCCCGTAGCCGGGGCGGGGGGTCGTGACCGTGTGGGACACGGTCCTTGCCTTTCTGCCGCCTGGTGACGCTCCCCTGTGCACGCGGGGGTGGGTGCGTGCGGGAGCCGCCGAGAGCTGTCCTCTTGCGCAGGACCGGCGGTAGATACCAGGACACCCACTGCGAGGGGCCGGCCGCCGTACGGTCGCGCCAGCTCTGCGTCAGGCAGAGTTGGTCGATCAGTAGACCTTCATGTTACAGGGCATCGCTTCCGCCGCACCTGTGAATGCGTACGGATTACGTCACACGGCCTGCGATCAATGGGCGCTCATGCCACCGGTTCCCAGCCATCCGGCCAGCTTGCCGCCCTGTCCGACGGCCCGCAGCCGCCGCTCGGCGGCGTCCCGTACCGGATCGGTCGCCACCACGAGCAGCTCGTCGCCGCGCCGCAGCACCGTCGTCGGCAGCGGTACGAAGCTGGTTCCCTCCCGTACGACCAGGGTGACCGCGGCCCCGTGCGGCAGCCGCAGCTCGGCCACCTCCACACCGTGCATCCTCGACTTCTCGGGGATCGCGACCGACAGCAGGTGTCCGCGCAGCCGCTCCAGCGGGGCGGACTCGATGCCCAGGTCGGCGGCTTCGGACGGGTCGTCGCCGAGCCGCAGCCACTTCGCCAGCCAGGGCAGCGTCGGTCCCTGGACGAGGGTGTAGACGACGACGAGGACGAAGACGATGTTGAAGATCCGGTGGCTGCCCTCGACGCCCGACACCAGGGGGATGGTCGCCAGGATGATGGGCACGGCGCCGCGCAGCCCGGCCCAGGACATCAGGGCCTGCTCCTGCCACGGGATGCGGAACGGCGCCAGGCTGATCAGCACCTCCAGGGGCCGCGCCACCATCGTGAGCACCAGTCCCACCATCACGGCGGGCCAGAAGTCGGCCAGCAGCTCGTGCGGCGTCACCAGCAGGCCGAGCAGGACGAACATGCCGATCTGCGCGATCCAGCCGAGTCCGTCCGCGAACCCGCGCGTCGCCGGCCAGTGCGGCAGCCTGGAGTTGCCCAGCACCATCGCCGCCAGGTAGACGGCGAGGAAGCCACTGCCGTGCGCGATGGCTCCGGCGGCGTACGCCGATACGGCGATCGCCATCACCGCGATCGGGTAGAGACCGGACGCGGGCAGTGCCACATGACGCAGCGCGAACGCCCCGAGCCAGCCCATCGCGAGCCCCAGGCCCGCACCGATCGCCAGTTCCAGGGCGATCTCGCCGAGCAGTACGTACCAGTGGTCCACCGGGCCGACCGTCGAGAAGGCGACCACCAGGATCACGACCGGGGCGTCGTTGAAGCCCGACTCCGCTTCCAGCACACCGGTGATCCGGGAGGGCAGCGGCACCTTGCGCAGTACGGAGAAGACCGCGGCGGCGTCCGTCGACGAGACGACCGCGCCGATGATCAGCGACTGCCGCCAGTCGAGACCGACGAGATAGTGCGCGCCGGCCGCCGTGACGCCCACGCTCACCGCGACGCCGACGGTCGAAAGGACGACCGCGGCGGGCAGGGCGGGCCTGATCTCTTTCCACTTCGTGCCCAGGCCGCCCTCGGCCAGAATCACCACGAGCGCGGCATAGCCGATCACCTGCGTCAGTTCGGCGTTGTCGAACTTGACGTCGAAGATGCCGTCCTGCCCTATGGCGACCCCGATCCCGAGGTACAGCAGCAGGCTGGGGAGCCCGCTCCGGGACGAGATGCGCACCGCCGCGACGGCGAAGAGCAGCACGAGTGAGCAGATGAGCAGGAGTTCGTTGAGCTGGTGGACAGTCAGTGGCCGTTCCTTCCGTCGCACGCCTGCCGGATCGTTCCTCCGGCGACCGGTACTTCGTTACCTTACCTAATCTTTAACGTTTTCTTGACGCCTTCGATCATCCGTACGATCACGGTTGGAGATACCGAGTCCGGAGCGCGGGAGCGCTGCGCCTATGGTTGCTCCAGCACTCCAGGACCACCCTGCCCCTCGAAGGACAGCGATGCCCGCCAACACCACCGCCTCTTCCCGCAAGAAGAAGGGGCGTCGCGCCCGTCTGCTCGTGATCGTGCTGGTGTTGGCCCTTGTCGCGGGTGTCGGCTACGGCACCTACTGGAGCATCAGCACGGTGCGCGCCTCCTTCCCCCAGACCACGGGGTCGATCGAGATCGACGGACTGACGGAGCCCGTCGACGTCAAGCGCGACAGCTACGGCATTCCGCAGATCTACGCGACCACCGACGAAGACCTCTTCCGCGCCCAGGGCTTCGTCCAGGCGCAGGACCGCTTCTACGAGATGGACGTCCGCCGTCACATGACGTCGGGCCGGCTGTCCGAGATGTTCGGTTCGGGCCAGGTCGAGACCGACGCGTTCCTGCGTACGCTCGGCTGGCGCGAGGTCGCGCAGAAGGAGTACGACACCAAGCTCACGCCGGAGACGAAGAAGTACCTCCAGGCGTATGCCGCCGGCGTCAACTCCTACCTCGAAGGCCGCGACGGCAAGGAGATCTCCGTCGAGTACGCCGCTCTGGGGCTCACCAACGACTACAAGCCCGAGAAGTGGACGCCCGTCGACTCGGTGGCCTGGCTCAAGGCCATGGCATGGGACCTGCGCGGCAACATGCAGGACGAGATCGACCGTTCGCTGATGACGAGCCGGCTGAGCCCGAAGCAGATCAAGGACCTGTACCCGCCGTATCCGTACGACCGGAACAAGCCGGTCGTCGAGGCGGGCGCGATCGACGGGACGACGAAGAAGTACGACCCGAAGGCGTCACCCGACTCGGGTGCGGGCACCGGAGCCGGCACCGGCACGGCGGGTGCGGGCACCGGCACCGGCACCGGCACGGGCACCGGCACGGGCACCGGCACGGGCACGGGCACCGGCACCGGCGGCAGCGCCGCCGACGCCGCCCAGGGCTTCCAGGCCCAGCTCTCCGGCGTCTCCGACGCCCTCGACGAGATCCCGGCCCTGCTCGGCCCCAGCGGCAGCGGCATCGGCTCCAACTCCTGGGTCGTCTCCGGCGCGTACACGACGACCAAGAAGCCGCTGCTCGCCAACGACCCGCACCTCGCGCCCCAGCTGCCCTCGCTCTGGTACCAGATGGGCCTGCACTGCCGGAAGGTCTCCCCGACCTGCCAGTACGACACCGCGGGCTACACCTTCTCCGGCATGCCCGGCGTGATAATCGGTCACAACCAGAACATCGCCTGGGGCTTCACCAACCTCGGCGCCGACGTCACCGACCTCTACCTGGAGAAGGTCTCGGACGACGGCTACCTCTACGACGGCCGCACGAAGCCCTTCACGACCCGCGAGGAGACCATCAAGGTCGCCGGCGGCAAGCCGAAGAAGATCACCGTCCGCTCCACCAACAACGGCCCGCTGGTCTCCGACCGCAGCGACGAGCTCGGGAAGGTCGGCGAGAAGGCCCCGGTCACCAACGCCGCCCCGGACCGCGGCGAGGGTTACGGGATCTCCCTCAAGTGGACCGCGCTGATGCCCGGCAAGTCCATGGACGCCGTGTTCGAGCTGAACCGGGCCACGGACTTCAAGAGCTTCCGCGCCGCCGCCGCCCACTTCGAGGTCCCGTCCCAGAACCTCATCTACGCCGACACCCAGGGCAACATCGGCTACCAGGCCCCCGGCCGCATCCCGGTCCGGGGCGCCGGCCACGACGGCACCATGCCCGCCGCCGGCTGGGACTCCCGCAACAACTGGAAGAGCTTCATCCCGCAGGCCGAGCTGCCGTACGAGTACAACCCGAAGCGCGGCTACATCGTCACCGCCAACCAGGCCGTGATCGACAAGGAGAAGTACCCGTACCTCATCACCGAGGACTGGGGCTACGGCGCGCGCAGCCAGCGGATCAACGACCTCATCGAGTCGAAGATCGCCGACGGCGGCAAGATCTCGACCGAGGACATGCGCACCATGCAGACGGACAACAGCAGCGAGATCGCCAAGCTGCTCACGCCCTACCTGCTGAAGATCGACGTGTCGGACCCGGACGTCCGCGAGACGCAGAAGCTGCTCGAAGGCTGGGACTACACCCAGGAGCCGGACTCGGCGGGCGCCGCGTACTTCAACGCCGTGTGGCGCAACGTCCTCAAGCTCGCCTTCGGCAACAAGCTTCCCAAGGAGCTGCGGGTCAAGGGGCAGTGCCTCAGCGTCCGTCCCGCCGACAGCACGGGCCCGGTCGACGACCTCGACGAGCGCGTGCGCGAGTGTGGGCAGCGCGCCAAGGACTCGGCGCAGCCGGACGGCGGCGACCGCTGGTACGAGGTCGTCCGCACGATGCTCAAGGACGAGAAGAACGAGTGGTGGCAGACGCCGAAGACCCGTCTGGACAAGGCGACCGACACCCGTGACGAACTGCTCGGCCGCGCGCTGAAGGACGCCCGCTGGGAGCTGACGGCCATGCTCGGCAAGGACATCGACTCCTGGAGCTGGGGCCGTCTGCACCAGCTCACGCTGAAGAACCAGACCCTGGGAACCAGCGGCCCCGGCGCCCTCCAGTGGCTGCTCAACCGCGGCCCCTGGAACCTGGGCGGCGGCGAGGCGGCGGTCAACGCCACCGGCTGGAACGCGGCGGGCGGCTACGAGGTCATGTGGGTGCCGTCCATGCGGATGGTCGTGAACCTCGGCAACCTCGACCGGTCCCGCTGGATCAACCTCACCGGCGCGTCGGGCCACGCGTACAGCGCGCACTACACCGACCAGACCGACAAGTGGGCCAGGGGCGAGCTGCTCGACTGGCCGTTCGGCAAGGAGGCGGTCGAGAAGAGCACCACCGACACACTGGTGCTCAGGCCGTAGAACGCCGGGCCGGGTTCCCGGCCCGAGGTCCCCGGGCCGGGGACCTCAGGCCGGGAAGCGCCTGACGGCGGCCGGTGTCACCACGGCGCTCACGAGGTGGTCGTGCGGTTCCCTCGGGACCCGTGCGACCACCTCTTCGTCGTACAGGAGCACCACCAGGTGAGGGTGCGCGCCCGCCGCCTCCAGCCGGGCGAGCACCCGGTCGTACGATCCGCCGCCACGCCCGAGCCGCACCCCGCGTCCGTCCACCGCGAGCCCGGGCAGCAGCACCGCGTCGGCCTCCGCCACGGCCTGTACGCCGAGCCGCGCGCCCCGCGGCTCCAGGAGCCCGAGCCGGGCGCGCGCGAGCCGCTCCGCGCCCTCGTACAGGGCCCAGTCCAGGTCGTTGTCCGCGAGGAGTACGGGGAGCAGCACCCGTACGCCCCGCGCGCGCAGCGCGTCCAGCAGCGCCCGGGTGCCGGGCTCGCTCCCGACCGACACGTACGCGGCGACCGTCCCGGCGTCGGCGAGCTCCGGCAGCTCCAGCGCCCTGCGGGCCAGAGCCGCGCCGGCCTCCTCCACGTCATCCCTGGTCAACCGGGATCTCATGTCGAGTAGTTCTCGTCGCAACCCGGCCTTGCCAGACTCGTCACACATCACAGGGGCTCCACAAATCGCTCGTATGAGAATTTACTGACCGGATCCTCATCTTCCGCCCATAGGCAACGGATATCGTTCTGACCATGACTCAGTCGCACCCCGGGATCACCAAGGCTGTCATCCCCGCCGCCGGCCTCGGCACGAGGTTCCTGCCGGCGACGAAGGCCACTCCGAAGGAGATGCTGCCCGTCGTCGACAAGCCCGCCATCCAGTACGTGGTCGAGGAGGCCGTGACCGCGGGTCTTTCCGATGTCCTCATGATCACCGGCCGCAACAAGCGCCCACTGGAGGACCACTTCGACCGCAACTACGAGCTGGAGTCGGCCCTCGGGCGCAAGGGCGACGCCGAACGCCTCGCCAGGGTGCAGGAGTCGAGCGACCTCGCCACCATGCACTACGTCCGCCAGGGCGACCCCAAGGGCCTCGGCCACGCCGTCCTGTGCGCCGCGCCGCACGTCGGCGACCAGCCCTTCGCCGTACTCCTCGGTGACGACCTGATCGACCCGCGCGACCCCCTGCTGGCCCGGATGATCGAGATCCAGGAACAGTACGGCGGCAGTGTCGTCGCCCTCATGGAGGTCGACCCCGCCCAGATCCACATGTACGGATCGGCGGCCGTCGAGCCGACCGTCGAGGGCGACGTCGTACGGGTCACCGGACTGGTCGAGAAGCCGGACCCGGCCGACGCGCCCAGCAACTACGCCGTCATCGGCCGCTATGTGCTGGACCCTGCCGTTTTCGGCATACTGCGCAGGACCGAGCCGGGCCGCGGCGGCGAGATCCAGCTCACCGACGCGCTCCAGCACCTGGCCGAGGACGAGAAGGCCGGCGGCCCGGTGCACGGCGTCGTCTTCAAGGGCCGCCGCTATGACACCGGCGACCGGGGCGACTATCTGCGTGCCATTGTCAGACTCGCATGCGAACGTGAGGACCTGGGGCCGGAGTTCCGGACCTGGCTTCGCAGTTACGTGACCGAGGAGATGTAGCACCTTGAGCAGCACGATCTGGTCTGTCGACGAACACCTCGAGGACATCCTCGCCACGGTCAAGCCGCTCGAACCCATCGAGCTGCAGCTTCCGGACGCGCAGGGCTGTGTCCTCGTCGAGGACGTCACGGTCCAGATCGCGCTGCCGCCCTTCGACAACAGCTCGATGGACGGGTACGCGGTCCGCACGAGCGATGTGGCGGGTGCCAGCGAGGAGTTCCCCGCCGTCCTCACCGTCATCGGTGACGTGGCGGCGGGCAGCGGCCGGACGCTCATGGTCGGCCCGGGCGAGGCCGCCCGCATCATGACCGGCGCCCCGCTGCCGCCCGGCGCCGAGGCCGTCGTCCCGGTCGAGTGGACCGACGGCGGCACGGGCGGCGGTCCGGCCGACACCATGCGCGCCGCGAGCGGTGCCCCCGAGGGCGCGTCCGGCGAGGTCCGTGTCCACCGCCCCGTCGAGGCGCGGGCGCACGTCCGCGCGCGCGGCAGCGACGTCCAGGCCGGCGACCTCGCGCTGGAGACCGGTACGGTCCTGGGCCCGCCCCAGATCGGCCTGCTCGCCGCCATCGGCCGCGCCACCGTCAAGGTCAGGCCCCGCCCCCGCGTCGTCGTTCTGTCCACCGGCAGCGAACTGGTCCAGCCCGGGCTGGAGCTGGCCACGGGTCAGATCTACGACTCCAACAGCTTCGCGCTGACCGCCGCCGCCCGCGACGCCGGAGCCATCGCCTACCGCGTCGGCGCCGTCACCGACGACGCCGAGACGCTCCGCGCCACCATCGAGGACCAGCTGATCCGCGCCGACATGATCGTCACGACCGGCGGCGTCAGCGTCGGCGCGTACGACGTCGTCAAGGAGGCGCTGTCCTCCGTGGGCGACGAGGACGAGCCCGGCAGCGGCATCGACTTCCGCAAGCTCGCCATGCAGCCGGGCAAGCCCCAGGGCTTCGGCTCCATCGGCCCCGAGCACACGCCGCTGCTCGCCCTCCCCGGCAACCCGGTCTCGTCGTACGTCTCCTTCGAGCTCTTCGTGCGTCCGGCGATCCGCGCCCTGATGGGCCTGAAGGACGTGCACCGCCCGAAGACCCGCGCCGCCCTGAGCGCCGACAAGCCGCTCTCCTCGCCCGCCGGAAAGCGCCAGTTCCTGCGCGGTACGTACGACGAGGAGTCGGGCACCGTCACCCCTGTCGGTGGCGCCGGATCCCATCTGATCGCCGCACTCGCCCGCGCGAACGCCCTGATCACGGTCCCGGAGGACGCCACCGAGGTCGAGCCCGCCACCGAGGTCGACGTGGTCCTGCTCGGCTGACCCGGGGCCGGTGGGAGTACCGTGTCTGCCCTCACAGGCCCTGACCGGGAGCACCACACGTAATGAGTACGCACGAACGGCTCACGCACATCGACGAGGCGGGGGCGGCCCGCATGGTCGACGTCTCGGCCAAGGACGTCACCGCGCGCACCGCGCGCGCCACCGGACGCGTCCTTGTCGCGCCGCGCGTCGTCGAGCTGCTGCGCGGCGAGGGTGTCCCCAAGGGCGACGCCCTCGCCACCGCCCGCATCGCCGGAATCATGGGCGCCAAGCGCACGCCCGACCTGATCCCGCTCTGCCACCCGCTCGCGCTCTCCGGTGTGAAGCTCGACCTCACGGTCGCCGACGACGCCGTCGAGATCGCCGCCACGGTGCGTACGACGGACCGTACGGGCGTCGAGATGGAGGCGCTGACCGCCGTCACGGTCGCCGCGCTCACCGTGATCGACATGGTGAAGGCGGTCGACAAGGGCGCGGTCATCACCGACGTACGGGTCGAGGAGAAGACGGGCGGAAAGTCCGGCGACTGGAGCCGCTCATGAGCCCCGCCCCCCGTGCCGGAGAGGTGTACGGCCACGGCCCGGTGGCCGAACCCGTCCCGGTCCCCGCGCCGCAGCCGCCGCGCCGTGCCCTCGTCGTGACGGCCTCCAACCGCGCCTCCGCCGGCGTCTACGCCGACCGGGGCGGCCCGGTCCTCGCCGAGGGCCTGCGCGCCCTGGGCTTCGAGGTCGAAGGACCGCTGGTGGTCCCCGACGGCGATCCGGTGGAGCGGGCCCTGCGCGACGGGGTCACCGCCGGGTACGACGTCATCCTCACCACGGGCGGCACCGGCATCTCACCGACCGACCGCACCCCCGAAGCCACCCGCCGCGTCCTCGACTACGACATCCCCGGCATCCCCGAGGCGGTCCGCGCCGAGGGCCTGGCGAAGATCCCGACCGCCGCGCTCTCCCGCGGTCTGGCGGGCGTCGCGGGCCGGACCCTGATCGTGAACCTGCCGGGTTCCACCGGCGGCGTACGGGACGGCCTCGCGGTCCTGGAGCGCCTCCTGCTCCACGCCGTGGACCAGATCAGGGGCGGCGACCACCCCGGATCCGGATCAGGATCCCCCCGACCGGGGAGCCCGAGCTGAACGTTTCGTCCTGGCCCGTCGAGCTGACGGACGGCGATGTCACCCTCCGTCCGATAAGACTTCGCGACCAGCGGGCCTGGCGCGAGGTGAACCGGCGCAACCGCGAGTGGCTGCGCCCCTGGGAGGCGACGATCCCGCCGCCCGCGCCCGCGGGCCCGGTGGCCCAGCGCCCGACGTACCGTCAGATGGTCCGCCACCTGCGCTCCGAGGCCAACGCGGGCCGGATGCTGCCCTTCGTCATCGAGTACCGGGGGCAGCTGGTCGGCCAGTTGACGGTCGCCGGGATCACCTGGGGGTCGATGTGCTCGGGGCACGTCGGTTACTGGGTGGACCGCGAGGTGGCGGGCCGCGGCGTGATGCCGACGGCCGTCGCCCTCGCCGTCGACCACTGCTTCCGTACGGTCGGTCTGCACCGCGTCGAGGTCTGCATTCGCCCCGAGAACGGGCCCAGCCGCAGGGTCGTGGAGAAACTCGGATTCCGCGAGGAGGGCCTGCGGCCCCGATATCTCCACATCGACGGCGGGTGGCGCGACCACCTGGTCTACGCGCTCACGGCGGAAGAAGTGCCCGAAGGACTGCTCACCCGCTGGCACCAGGCACGATCCGGCCCATCCCATAAATGAAATAAGTGTTCGAATTTGATCGGCTGTTGACTGTAAAAGCACCCACAAAGCGGTCTGTTGATCCGATCAGTCATAAAAAAAGTTCGAGTTATCAGCCAGATCGTGCGACACACCGGCTCAATTGGCGGATGGGCTTGCGCGAACCCCTCTACGGTGTGGGGTGTGAGCAGCAGCGGCCTCATCTACGCAGTCATCGTCGGGGCCTGGGCCGCCTACTTGGTGCCGATGTGGCTCCGCAGGCAGGACGAGCTCAACGAGGCCCGTCCGACCGAACGCTTCAGCACGGCCATCCGGCTGCTGTCCGGACGAGCGGCCATGGAGCGCCGGTACGCCAGGGAGCTGGAGGAACGCGCCGCAGGTGAGGCGGGACCCGACGTGGACCCGGACGCCGTCACGGACCGATTGAGTTCCGTCGACGTCCGGGCCTTCGCCGTGCCCCCGACGCAGACGGAGCACCCCGCCGCGCGGGAGGGCGCACCTGAGAGCGCGCGCGAGGAAGCGCGGGAACGGGGACGGGAGGAACGGCGCGCGCGCACCGCGAGTGCCGCCGCCGAACGCGCCCGGCGCTCGAAGGTCCTCGCGCGCCGCCGGCGCACCACCGTGGTCCTCTTCCTCGCCTTCACCCTGGGCGCGATCGTCGCGGCGGTCGGCGGGCTCCAGTTCCTCTGGGCGCCGGCCGTCCCCGCCGTACTCCTGAGCACGTACATCGTGCATCTGCGGGCCACCGAGCGGCGGCGCTTCGCCTTCACCATGGACCGGCGCAGGGCGGAGGCGGCGGCGCAGCGCCTGCGCGAGCGCCGCCCGCACCCGGCCCGCCGGCCGGTCTCCGCGGAGCCGGACGAGGAGCCGGCCGTACGCCCGGAGCCCGAGCCGGTGCCCGCCGTGTCCCCGCAGGAGGCGGGGAGGCGCGCACTGGTGGAGCAGACGGACCACGCGGAATGGGTGGACCAGCAGCGCGAGCGGGAGCGCGGCTCGGCCCGCGGCGAGAGCTGGGACCCGGTCCCGGTCCCGCTGCCGACGTACGTGACCGCTCCCGTCGCCCCGCGTGCCACGGGCGGCGTCGACTTCGGCGACCCGGGCACCTGGAGCTCGGCCCGCTCCAGCGCCGCCGAGCCGACGCCCGCACCCGAATCCCCGGCCGCCGCCGACCCGGCCCCGCGCCGGCGCGCGAACCCGGCGCGCCGTGACCGGGATCACGGCCGCACGCCGCTCTTCGACCAGTACGAGGACGGAGACCGGCCGCGCGCGGTCAACGAGTGACCTGCGCGGGAGCGGATTACCGAGCACCCCGATCGAGGTGCTAAAGTTTCACTCGTTGCAAGGGCCTGTGGCGCAGTCTGGTAGCGCACCTCGTTCGCATCGAGGGGGTCTGGGGTTCAAATCCCCACAGGTCCACCGCAACGAAGAGCCCCTACCGGGAAACCGGTAGGGGCTCTTCGCATGTTCCGGAGCGAGGTCCGGGGGCGACGGTCCCGGGATCCACCGGCCCCGGCCCCGGTCCGGGCCCGGGCCGCTCAGCGGGGCGCCGGGGCCCGGGGCTCCGGTGCGCCGGCGTCCGCGCGCGGGGCCCGCGCGGCGCTCAGCTCCGGCCGCGCGGTGTTCCGCTGTGACGGAAGGAACGCCGCCAGGAGCAGGCCGACGAGGACCGCGCCTGCGGCGATCGCGAACGAGATGCGGAAACCCTCCATGCTGGGCACCGCGACCCCGCCCGTCCGGACCGAGGTGTGGGCCAGGACCATGCCGATCACGGCGCTCGACACCGACGTGCCGATGGAACGCATCAGGGTGTTCAGGCCGTTGGCCGCGCCGGTCTCCGACGGGTCGACGGCGCCGACGATCAGGGCGGGCAGCGACGAGTAGGCGAGCCCTATGCCGGCGCCCAGCGTCACCGAGACGACGACGGTCTGCCAGGCGGCGCTCATCAGGCCGAGGCCCGCGCCGTAACCGACCGCGATGATCAGCAGGCCGAGCATCAGCGTGGCCTTGGGGCCGCGCCGGGCGGAGAGGCGGGCGTAGACCGGGGCGACGAACATCATCGTCAGGCCGAGCGGCGCCACGCACAGCCCCGCCACCACCATCGACCGGCCGAGGCCGTAACCGGTCGACGTGGGCAGCTGGAGCAGCTGGGGGAGGACCAGGGAGACGGCGTAGAAGGCGACGCCGACCATGATGGAGGCGAGGTTGGTGAGCAGCACCTCGCGGCGCGCGCTGGTGCGCAGGTCCACCAGCGGGGCCTCGATCCGCAGCTCCATGACGCCCCACAGCCCGAGGACGACGGCCGCCGCGGCGAACAGGCCGAGCGTGGTGGGCGAAGTCCAGCCCCAGTCGCCGCCCTTGGTGACCGGGAGGAGGAGGCAGACCAGGCCCGCGGCCAGGCCGATCGCGCCGAGTACGTCGAACCGGCCGGTGGCCCGCACCGGAGTCTCCGGTACGACGAGAACGGTCAGCAGCATCGACAGCACGCCGAGACCGGCCGCGCCGAGGAACAGCGCGTGCCAGTCGGCGTGCTGGGCGACCAGGGCCGCGGCCGGCAGGGCGAGCCCGCCGCCCACCCCGATCGACGAACTCATCAGCGCCATCGCCGAACCGAGCCGCTCGCGCGGCAACGCGTCGCGCATGATGCCGATGCCGAGCGGTATCGCGCCCATGGCGAAGCCCTGGAGCGCCCGGCCGGCCACCATCGTCACGAGGTCGTCGGTGAACGCGCAGACCAGCGAGCCGACGACCATGACGGCGAGACTGGCGAGCAGCATCCGCCGCTTGCCGAAGAGATCGCCGAGCCGGCCCATGACGGGTGTGGCGACAGCGCCCGCCAGGAGGGTCGCGGTCATCACCCAAGTGGCGTTTCCCGGCGATGTGCTGAGCAGTACGGGCAGGTCCTTGATGACCGGGACGAGCAGGGTCTGCATCACGGCGACGGTGATTCCCGCGAAGGCCAGTACGGGGACGACGAGGGCGGGGCGGTCGGTCGTCGTCTGCGTCATGCGTGGGGCCTCCGGGCGGGGGTGAGGGAACGGGCGCCAAATGTGTGTCTGTGGAACATTTTTGGGCGCGGCGGTGTTCCGCCGTGTCCGTCACGGCGTCACGGCGTCACGGCGCCAACAGGGTCACGGCGTCAGCGGTTTGGCGAAGCAGCGGCTGTCCGGGTAGTCGCGGAAGTGGCCGAACTTCTCGGTCGGGGCGTAACCGCTGGACGTGTAGAGGGCGATGGCCTCCGGCTGTGCGGTGCCGGTCTCCAGGACCATCCGCGTGCGGCCGGCCGCGCGGGCGTCGTCCTCCAGGGCGGCGAGGATGCGGCGGGCCAGGCCGAGGCCGCGGCAGTCGGGGATCACGTACATGCGCTTGAGTTCGGCGTCGCCGTCCGCGTAGCCCTCGCCGTTCTCGTCCTGGGCGCGCCAGCCGCCGCTGGCGACGGGGCGGTCCCGGTCGTCGTACGCGAGGAGGTAGAGGCCGCGCGGCGGCTCGAACATGGTGGGGTCGAGGGGCGTCGTGTCGCCCTCGCCGTCGTAGCGCTCGATGTACTCCTGCTGCACCTCGGCTTCGAGCTTGACGGCGTCGGGGTGGTCGTACGGGCGCGTCTGGATATTCATGCGGGGTATCGTACTTCTATGCAGGTTCGGCGCCGGGAGATTTTCCATCTCTGTATTGTGCCGGGGTGCTCACTGTGACCTCTGTGAATGTAAACGGCCTGCGCGCCGCCGCCAAGAAGGGCTTCGTGCCGTGGCTGGCCGAGACCTCCGCCGATGTGATCTGCCTCCAGGAGGTACGGGCCGAACCGCAGCAGCTCCCGGACGAGGTGCGCGAGCCCGAGGGCTGGCACGTCGTGCACGCCCCGGCCGCCGCGAAGGGGCGGGCGGGCGTCTCTCTCTACACGCGGCGGGAGCCGGAGCGGGTGCGGGTCGGATTCGGCAGCGCCGAGTTCGACGGGAGCGGGCGGTACGTCGAGGCGGACCTGCCCGGTGTCACGGTCGCCAGTCTGTACCTGCCCTCCGGTGAGGTCGGTACGGAGCGGCAGGACGAGAAGGTGCGGTTCATGGACGAGTTCCTGCCGTACCTGAAGGGGCTGAAGGAGCGCGCGGCGGCGGACGGGCGCGAGGTGCTGGTGTGCGGCGACTGGAACATCGCCCACCAGGAGGCCGACCTCAAGAACTGGAAGGCGAACCGGAAGTCCTCCGGGTTCCTGCCGGAGGAGCGGGCCTGGCTGACGCGGGTGTTCGACGAGGCGGCGTACGTCGACGTGGTGCGGGCGCTGCATCCGGACCAGGAGGGCCCGTACACGTGGTGGTCCTACCGCGGGAAGGCTTTCGACAACGACTCGGGATGGCGCATCGACTACGCGGTGGCGACGCCGGGGCTGGCCGCGCGGGCGGTCAAGGCGTACGTCGAGCGGGCGGCCAGTTACGACCTGCGCTGGTCGGACCACGCGCCGGTGACGGCGGTCTTCGGGCAGTGAGCCGCGGCCCGGCCGGACCGGCCGGGCCGGTCGGCTCAGAGGTCCTTCTCGGCCCTGATCAGGCGGTCCAGGGCCATCGAGAGCTCCGCCTCGACCACGCTCTTGGCGAGCGGGCGCAGACGTTCCAGGGGCGCGGCGAGACCGTTCCCCGGTGCGTCGCCGTCCGGTGCGTCGTCGGTCAGGTGGGAGCGGACCATGGCCGTGAAAATCTCCGCCATCGCCGTCGCGTGCTCCCGCACCTCCTTGCCCGCCCGGAGCACGGCCGCCAGCGGTACGCCCTCGCGCACCAGGGCCGCCGACACGTCCAGCAGGCGGCGGCTGATGTGCACGATCTCCTCGCCGTCGACGGCGAGATAGCCGAGGTCGAGCGCCGCGGCGAGGTTCTCCGGGGTGACCTCGCCCGCGAAGTGGTCGGCGAGGTCCTCGGGGGAGAGCCGGACCGGGGTCTCCTCGGTCCAGCTGGCGGGGGCGGCGTCCTCGCCGCGGCCGAAGAGTTCGCCGACGTCGCGGCCGCTCTCGAAGGCGGTGGTGAGGTCCGCGATGCCGTTCAGGGTGTGGCCGCGCGCCAGCAGGGCGGCGATGGTGCGCAGCCGGGCCAGGTGGCGGTCGTCGTACCAGGCGATACGGCCCTCGCGGCGCGGCGGCGGCAGCAGCTTGCGCTCGCGGTAGAAGCGCAGGGTGCGCACGGTGATGCCGGCCTCCCTGGCCAGCTCCTCCACGCGGTACTCACGGGCTCCTGCGGCTCTTTCCACGGGGGAAGCCTATGCCGCTACCGCCGGTACCCGCGGTCGGTGCGTGCTGATGTCACTTCCCCCGGTGCTTCCTCGCGCACCCCCTCCGCGACTTCCTCGTGTCCGACCCCTACCCATGAGTACGCGGCTGCTCTACTCTCCCAATCGTGCCAGTGATTGCTGGCAGAGTCGTGGGACCGCGGGAGGCGTCGGCATGGCCGAGCACGAGCACGTACGAGTGGCGGTGATCGGATCCGGATTCGGCGGCCTGGGCGCCGCGGTCCGGCTGCGCCGCGAGGGGATCACCGACTTCGTCGTCCTGGAGCGCGCCGGCGCGGTGGGCGGCACCTGGCGGGACAACAGTTATCCGGGCTGTGCGTGCGACGTGCCCTCCCATCTGTACTCGTTCTCCTTCGCGCCCCACCCCGACTGGCCGCGCACGTTCTCCGGGCAGGAGCACATCAGGGCGTACCTGGAGCACGTCACCGACACCTTCGGGGTGCGGCCGCACATCCGGCTGGACCACGAAGTGAGGATGATGCGCTGGGACGGCGACGAGCTGCGCTGGGAGATCGAGACCGCGCAGGGCACGATCACCGCCGACGTGGTGGTGTCCGCGACCGGGCCGCTGTCGGACCCGAAGATTCCGGACGTGCCGGGACTCGACGGCTTCCCCGGCAAGGTCTTCCACTCGGCGCGGTGGGACCACGGTTACGACCTGCGCGGCAAGCGCGTGGCGATGATCGGGACGGGCGCTTCCGCGATCCAGATCGTGCCGTCGATCCAGCCCGACGTCGCGAAGCTGACGCTCTTCCAGCGCACACCGCCGTGGGTGATGCCGCGGATGGACCGGGCGATCACCGGGCCCGAGCGGTGGCTGCACCGGCAGCTGCCGTTCACCGGGAAGGCGCGGCGCGGACTGCTCTTCGGGATACGGGAGTTGCAGGTCGCCGCGTTCACCAAGCACCCCAGGCAGCTCGGCGTCGTCGAGTCGCTCGCCAAGGCCAACATGGCCAAGGCCATCAAGGACCCGGCGCTGCGGGCCAAGCTGACACCGTCGTACCGGATCGGCTGCAAGCGCATCCTGCTGTCGAGTTCGTACTATCCGGCGCTCGCGAAGCGGAACGTGGATGTCGTCGCCTCGGGGCTGCGGGAGGTGCGCGGGTCCACGGTCGTGGCGGCCGACGGGACGGAGGCCGAAGTCGACGCGATCATCTTCGGCACGGGCTTCCGCGTCACCGACATGCCGATCGCCGAGCGGGTGGTGGGCGCGGACGGCATCACGCTCGCCGAGGCGTGGAAGGACGGGATGGAGTCGCTGCGCGGCGCGACGGCGGCCGGGTTCCCGAACTGGATGACGATCATCGGGCCGAACACCGGGCTCGGGAACAGCTCGATGATCCTGATGATCGAGTCGCAGCTGAACTACATGGCCGACTATCTGCGGCAGTTGACGGACCTGGGCGGCAGGGCGGCGCTGGGCGCGCGGGCCTCGGCAGTGCACGCGTGGAACCGGCGGGTGCAGGACCGGATGAAGCGGACCGTGTGGAACACGGGCGGCTGCGACAGCTGGTACCTGGACGCGAACGGCCGCAACACCACCATCTGGCCGGGGACGCCGAGCGAGTTCCGGCGCGCGACGAGGGAAGTGAACATGGTGGAGTACGAGGTGATACGGGCGCGGACATCGGCCGGATCAGGTGCCGGATCCGGCGCCGGCGCCGGTGCCGCGGAGGCGGTCGCATGAGCCGGCTGACGCGGGCCGCAGGCGAGCCGCTCGTCCCCTCGCGCGAGCTGACCGCCGTCTCCGCCGACGGATCGCGGCTGCACGTGGAGGTGTACGGGCCCGAGGGCGCCCCCGCGCTCGTCCTGGCGCACGGCTGGACCTGCTCGACGCTCTTCTGGTCGGCGCAGATACGCGCACTCACCGGCGCCGGTGAGTGCCGGGTCGTGGTCTACGACCAGCGGGGACACGGGCGTTCCCCCGCCGTCGGGCCGGGCGGCTACAGCACGGACGCCCTCGCCGACGACCTCGAAGCGGTGCTCGCCACCGTCCTCGCGCCGGGCGAGCGGGCCGTACTGGCCGGGCACTCCATGGGCGGCATGACGATGATGGCCGCCGCCGGACGGCCCGGGTTCCGCGAGCACGCGGCCGCCGTTCTGCTGTGCAGCACGGGCAGTTCGCGGCTGGTCGCCGAGTCGCTCGTACTGCCCATGCGGGCCGGCCGGCTGCGGACGCGGATGACGCGCGCGGTGCTGGGGGCGCGTGCGCCGCTGGGGCCCGTCACGGCGCTGTCGAAGGCGATCCTCAGGTACGGGACGATGGGGCCCGGGACCTCGCCGGAGCGGGTGGCGGAGTGCGCCCGCATCGTGCACGCCTGCCCGCGGGCCTCGCGCGTGGCCTGGTCGCACGTGCTCGGCGAGCTCGATCTCGTGGCGGGCATACGGGAACTGGACGTGCCCACCGCTGTCATCGCGGGGACCGCCGACCGGCTGACGCCGCCCGTGCACGCCCGCGAGATCGTGGCCGCGCTGCCGCATCCGCTGGGACTCACCGAGCTGGCCGGCGTCGGGCACATGACGCCGGTGGAGGCACCGGAGGCCGTCACGGCGAAACTCCGCGAACTGGTGACCGCGTACGTCACCCCCACCGTCCGCGACGAGGAGAAGGAGCAGACCGTATGAGCGGCAGGCGGAACCTGGAGGGGCAGGTCGCGGTCGTCACGGGCGCGGCGCGGGGCGTCGGCGAGCTGCTGGCCCGCAAGCTGTCGGCGCGCGGCGCGAAGGTGGCGCTGGTCGGCCTGGAGCCGGACGAGCTGAAGCAGGTGGCGGGGCGGCTGCACTCCGACGCGGACTGGTGGCACGCCGATGTCACCGACCACGAGGCGATGGCGCGGGTCGCGCGGGAGGTCAAGGAGCGGTTCGGGAAGGTCGACATCGTCGTGGCCAACGCGGGGGTAGCTTCCGGGGGTCCGTTCGTGGACTCGGATCCGGTCGCCTGGCGGCGGGTCGTCGAGGTCAACCTGATCGGCGGGGCGGTGACGGGGCGGGCGTTCCTGCCGGTGCTCCTGGAGAGCCGGGGGTACTTCCTCCAGATCGCGTCGCTGGCCGCGATCACGCCGGCGCCGATGATGACGGCGTACTGCGCGTCGAAGTCGGGCGTCGAGGCGTTCGCGCACGCGTTGCGGGCCGAGGTCGGGTACCGGGGGGTGCGGGTCGGGGTCGGGTACCTGTCGTGGACCGACACGGACATGGTGCGGGGCGCGGACGAGGACGATGTGATGCGGGAGTTGCGGCAGCGGCTGCCGTGGCCCTCGAACCGGACGTACCCGCTCGGTCCGGCGGTCGACCGGATCGTCGCGGGCATCGAGCGGCGTTCGTCGCACGTGTACGCGCAGTGGTGGCTGCGGGGGATGCAGTCCGTGCGCGGGTACCTGCCGACGCTCATCGGGGTGGTGGGGCAGCGGGAGATGAAGCGGTTCGAGCCTCGGCTGGCGGGGGTGGGGAAGGGACTCGTGGGGGCGGGGGGAGAGGCGGACGAGAAGGCGCGTGAGGAGGGTACGGAACGCGCGCCGAGTACACAGCGTTAATGATCGAAATGCGCTGAATGTCCGGTCGTGTCAGTCTGGTCGAGGCCCAAGGGGGCCGACACGCCCCACTTCCCCTCACACCCCTCTAGGAGTGAACTTCATGGGCATCGCAGACCAGTTCAAGGACAAGGCGCAGGAACTCGCCGAGCAGGCCAAGCAGGCCAAGCAGGGTTCGCGCGGCACGAAGGGCGAGGCGTCGGAGCATGTCCGGCGGGCCCGGGAGGACCGGAGCCAGGTCTTGGGCCGGGACCGGGACATGGTCAGGGACCGGGACATGGACCGGGAGACGGACCGGGACCTGGACCGGGAGATGCTCGATGAGCGGGACGAGGGCCAGGAGCGGCTCCGGTCTTGACGCGGGCGGCGGCTGACGCGGCGCACCCCGTCGCTCCGCCCCGCCGTACGAAGGGCGCACCCGGTCCCACCGGGTGCGCCCTTCCGCGTGGCCGGAGCCGGCGGGGCAGGGCCAGCGGGACCGGCGGGGCGGGGCCAGGAGGGTGTCTCCGGGCCCCGCCCCGCCTGGCCCCGCCCCGCCGGCCTCCCCGTCACGGAGTCGCGCGCGGCGGGAGGGGAGGGCGGGTCCTGTCGGGGACGTTCGAGTACGTCGGAGGGGCCGACGCCGGCCGCGCCGCCAGCAGGTCCAGCGCCACCCGGACCGCGTCGTCCAGCTGGGCGTAGCGTCCCTCCGCCCAGTCGAGGGGGGTGCGCAGGGCCTCGATGTCCGGCTCCACGCCGTGGTTCTCCACCGACCATCCGTACGCGTCGAACCACGCCGCGTTCATCGGCACCGTGATCACCGTGCCGTCGCCCAGCGTGTGGCGGCCGGTCATGCCCACCACCCCGCCCCAGGTGCGCTGGCCCACCACCGGCCCCAGGCCCAGCAGTTTGAACGCCGCCGTGATCATGTCGCCGTCCGAGGACGTCGCCTCGTCGGCCAGGGCGACCACCGGGCCCCGGGGCGCGTTGGAGGCGTACGAGACCGGCTCCGCGTCGCGCGTCAGGTCCCAGCCGACGATGGTGCGGGTGAGCTTCTCCACCACCAGTTCGCTGATGTTCCCGCCCGCGTTGCCCCGTACGTCGACGATCAGCGCGGGCAGGGAGACCTCCCTGCGCAGGTCGCGGTTGAACTGGGCCCAGCCGGAGCCGCCCATGTCGGGGATGTGCAGGTAGCCGCACTTCCCGCCGCTCAGCCTCCGCACCACCTCCCGGCGTTTGGCCACCCAGTCCTGGTAGCGGAGGGGGCGCTCGTCGACCAGGGGGACGATCGCGACCCTGCGGGCCGCCCCCTCCCCCTCCGCCGGCTGGAACGTCAGCTCGACCGTCGTCCCCCCGGCCGCCGCGAGGAGGGGGTACGGGCCCGACACCGGATCCACCGGCCGGCCGTCCACGTGGGTGAGGACCGCGCCCTCCCGGATGCCCGTGCCGGCCAGCGGCGAGCGCGCCTTGGAGTCGGACGACTCGCCGGGGAGGATCCGCCGGACCAGCCACTTGCCGTCCCGGCACACGAAGTTGGCGCCGAGCAGCCCCATCGCGCGCTGGTAGTGCGGCGGTCCCTCGTTGCGGCGCGCGGCGGCGACGTACGCGTGCGAGGTGCCCAGCTCGCCCAGGACCTCGCGGAGCAGGTCCGCGAACTCGTCCGGGGTGGCGACCCGTTCCAGCAGGGGGCGGTACTGGTCGAGGACCGCGTCCCAGTCGATGCCGCACATGCCCGGTTCCCAGAAGTACGCCCGGACGATGCGGCCCGCCTCCGCGTACGCCTGCCGCCACTGCGCCCCCGGGTCGACCTGGTGCATGATGCGGCGCATGTCCAGGTAGACCGTCGAGTCGCTGTCGCCGGTCTCGGTGGCGGGGACGGCGCGCAGTTCGCCCTCGTCCATGACCACCAGGCGCGATCCGTCGCCGCTCACCGCGAACCAGTCGAGGTCGTTCACGAGCTCGGTCTTGCGCGCCTTGGTGAGGTTGAAGTGTTCGAGGGTGGGGCGGCCCGACATGTCGGCCGGGTTGGCGAACGTCTCGCCGAGCGCTCCCGAGATCGGCCAGCGCAGCCACACCAGGCCGCCGCCGGAGACCGCGTGCAGCCCCGAGTACTTGGACGCGGACACGGGGAAGGGCGTCACCCGGTTCGGCAGGCCCTCGACCTCCACCAGGACCGTCGTGCCGTCGGTGCTCTCGCCCTCCCCGCCGTCCGCCAGGTCCAGCCCGCCGGCCGCCGGACGGCCTTCCGCGGACATCGCGAAGGGGGACGGCGTCGCGGAGGAGAGCGGGGCCAGGTAGGGGCGGCAGCCCAGGGGGAAGGAGAGGTCTCCGGTGTGGACGTCGTACACCGGGTCGAAGCCGCGCCAGGAGAGGAAGGCGAGGTAGCGGCCGTCGCTCGTGAAGACCGGGTTCTCGTCCTCGAAGCGGCCGTCGGTGACGTCGACGATCTGCCGGGTCTCGATCTTCGCGATCTTGATCTGGCGCAGGGAGCGGCCGATGCCGGGGTGCGACCAGGTCAGCCAGGCCCCGTCGGGGGAGAAGGCGAGGTCGCGGACCGGGCCGTTGAGGGAGCGGGTCAGTTCGGTGACCTCGCCGTCCGCGTCCTTCGCGGTCTCTGCGTCCCCTGCGTCCTCTGCGGTCTCTGCGCCCTCTGCGGTCTCCATGGTGTCGACCAGCAGGAGCCGGCCGTCGTGCGAGGCGATCGCGATGCGTTCGCCCTCCGGGTCCGACACCAGTTCGTGCACGCGTCCGAGCCTGCCGGACGCGAGGCGGCGCGGCGCGCGGTCGCCGCTGGCGCGCGGCAGGTACGCGATCTCGATCGCGTCCTCGCCCTCGGCGTCCGTGACGTACGCGACCTTGCCGCCGCCGCCGAGCATTTGGGGCAGGCGGGCCCGTACGCCCGGGGTGTCCGTGATGGTGCGGGCCGGGCCGTCGCGGTGGGTGAGCCAGTACAGGCTGCCGCGGACGACGACGGCGCTGGCGCGGCCGGTCGTGTCGACGGACAGGCCGTCGATGTTGCTGGCGGCCGGGACGTGGTGGGGGCGCCGGCCGGCGCGGGGACCGCCGAGACGGACGTCCAGGCGGCGCGGCGTCGCGCCGGGGGACAGGTCGTCCACCAGCCACAGGTCGCCCGCGCACTGGTAGACGACGCGGGTGCCGTCGCTGGAGGCGTTCCGTGCGTAGAACGCGTCGTGGTCGGTGTGGCGGCGCAGGTCGGTGCCGTCGTACGCGCAGGAGTAGAGGTTGCCCACGCCCTCGTGGTCGGAGAGGAACGCGACGCGTCCGTTCACGAACATGGGGCAGTTGAGGTGGCCGCCGATGCCGGGGAGCAGCCGCTCGCCGTGCAGCCACAGGCGGCCGGTCGCGCCGCCCCGGTAGCGCTTCCACGCGGCGGGCTCGTGCGGGGGCTTGCCGGTGAGCAGGAGCGTACGGCGCTCGCCGTCGATGTCCGCGACCGCGATGTCGGAGACCGGGCCCCAGGGCAGCTGGGCGCCGGGGCTGCCGTCGGTGGGGAGGGTGTAGGCCCACGAGTAGTGGGAGAAGGGCTGGCCGTGGGAGGCGACGGCCAGGATGTGCGGGGGGCTGTCGGGTGTCTCGGGTGTCCAGCCGCAGACGCGGGTGTCGAGCGAGCCCCAGTAGCTGAGCCTGCGGGCGGGCCGGCCGCCGTCCACGGGCAGGAGGTGGACCTCGGGGTCGAGGCTGCGCCAGGTCGTGAACGCGATGTGGCGGCCGTCGGGGGAGAAGCGGGGGTGGGAGACCTTGGTGCGGTCGACGGTGAGGCGCCAGGCCCGGTCCGGCTGCTTTCCGGGGGGCGCGACCGGGGCCAGCCAGAGGTCGTCCTCCGCCGCGAAGCAGAGGAGGTCGCCGTGCAGGTGCGGGAAGCGCAGGTACGGGTGGGTGCCGTCGGCGGGGGCGTCGTCGCCCCGGGGCGGCCGGGTCGCGGGGGCCCCGGGGTCGGTGCCGCGCCGGGGCGTCGTCTCCTCGGGCGCCGGACGTCCGGATACGGGTTTCTCTTCGGACTCGTCGCGTTCGACGCCCTGTGGCGAGCGCCCCGGCACGTCCCCCTCCGCCGCCGCGGCGGGCGAGGGCGCGGTCGGCGCGTCCCGCGCGGGAGCGGCCGGAGAGATGCCCGTGGTGCCCAGGGGCTCGGGGGCTGTGGTCTCTTGCGGGCCGACGGACCCGGGTTCGTCGCTCACCCCCCAATGCTTTCCGCCCGGAGGGGGCGCGGCAACTTGTGGCGCGGAACACCACCGAAACGGTTTCGTTTCGATGGGTGCGGGCGTACCTTTGAGGTGTACGAAACCGTTTCGTTCAGGAGAGGGGTGGAGGATGGCGCGCACACGGCTCACGGCCGAGCGTGAGGGTGAGCTGTACGGAGCCGTGCTCGACCTGCTCCGTGAAGTCGGCTACGACGCCCTGACCATGGATGCCGTCGCGTCCCGCACCCGGTCCAGCAAGGCCACCCTCTACCGACAGTGGGGGAGCAAGCCGGAGCTGGTCGCCAGGGCGTTGCGCCACTGCAAGCCGGTCAGTACCGCCGACGTCGACACCGGCACGCTGCGCGGGGACTTCCATGCCCTGGTGCGGCGCTCCGACGACTGCCAGCTGGAGAAGGACTCCGCGCTGATGCGGGGTCTCGCCCAGGCCGTGCACCAGAACCCCGACCTCCACCAGGCACTTCGGGAGCTGCTCGTCGCCCCCGAACTCACCGGGCTCGACGGCTTGCTGCGGCGGGCCGTGGACCGGGGCGAGATCCCCGCCGGGACGCCCGCCCTGCGGTACGTCCCGCACATGCTCCTGGGCGCCTTCGTCGCCCGGGAGCTCATCGAGGACCGGTCGCCCGACCGGGCCTTCCTCGCCGACTACGTCGATGCCGTGGTGCTGCCCGCGCTGGGTGTCGCCTGACGGCCGCAGTACCCCGGCGGCGCCGTGGGGTCCCCACCCCGGCGTCCGCCCCGGAGAAACGCTCCACCTGACGCGCACCGCTCTTGTCGTCGGGCTGGTTCCCCCTGCCCTGCTCGTCCCAACGACCTGACCGGGAGTACGCCCTCGTGGCCACATTCCTTTACACACTGGGCCGGTTCGCCTTCCGCCGCCGCCCTTTCGTCGCCCTCGCCTGGATCGCGCTGCTGGTGCTCGCCGGCGTCGGCGCCGCCTCCGCGTCCACCGCCACCTCCAGCTCCTTCTCCATACCGGGGACCGAGGCCCAGAAGGCATTCGACCTGCTCGACCAGCGCTTCCCCGGTGCCGCCGCGGACGGTGCCACCGCCCGCGTGGTGTTCAAGGCTCCCGAAGGGGAGCGGATGACCGACGCCGGACACCGGAGCGAGGTGGAGAAGGTCGTCCAGGAGCTCAAGTCCGGTGCCGGTGCCGAGCAGATCGCCTCGGTCGTCGACCCGTACGCGGGCAAGGCCGTGAGCCGTGACGGTACGACGGCGTACACCCAGGTCTCGTACAAGGTCAGCGGCATGGAACTGACCGAGGAGGCCAGGGAGGCGCTGGTCGAGGCGGGCGACGAGGCGCGGGCGACCGGGCTGACCGTCGAGATCGGCGGCGACGCGCTCCAGGCCGTGCCCGAGACCGGCTCGGGCGAGATCATCGGCGTCGCGGTCGCCGCGATCGTCCTCGTCATCACCTTCGGGTCGCTGGTGGCCGCCGGGCTGCCGCTGCTCACCGCGCTCATCGGCGTGGGCATCGGGGTCTCCACGATCGCCGCGCTCGCGAACGTCCTCGATCTCGGCTCCACGACGTCGACGCTCGCGATGATGATCGGGCTCGCCGTCGGCATCGACTACGCGCTGTTCATCGTCTCCCGCTACCGGGCCGAGCTGGCCGAGGGGCGTGAGCCGGAGGACGCGGCCGGGCGGGCCGTCGGAACCGCCGGGTCCGCCGTCGTGTTCGCCGGGCTGACCGTCGTGATCGCGCTCGTGGGACTCGCCGTCGTCAACATCCCGATGCTGACGAAGATGGGCTTCGCCGCGGCCGGCACGGTCGTGATCGCCGTTCTCGTCGCGCTCACGCTGGTCCCCGCGCTGCTCGGGTTCGCGGGCAAGAAGGTCTTCGGGCGCAGGGCGCGCAAGCGCCAGGACCGGGGCACCGGGGCGGACAAGTCCAACATGGGTACGCGCTGGGCCCGTTTCGTACTGCGCCGCCCGATCGCCGTCCTGATCACCGCCGTGGTCGGGCTCGGTGTGGTCGCCGTGCCCGCCGCCTCGCTGGAGATGGGGCTGCCCGACGACGGTTCGCAGCCGGTCAGCACTACTCAGCGCAAGGCGTACGACCTCCTCTCGGACGGGTTCGGGCCCGGCTTCAACGGACCGCTGATGGTCGTGGTCGACGTCGAGGGGGCCGAGCGGCCCAAGGACGCGGTCGACCGGGTCACCGGCATCGTGAAGGACATGGACGGCGTCGCCGCCACCGTGCCCGGGCAGCTGAACAAGGCCGGCGACACGGCGGTCGTCACCGTCGTCCCGAAGGACCGGCCCAGCTCCGGGGCGACCGAGGAACTGGTGCACTCGATCCGCGACGCGGGCCCGGGCATCACGTCCGACACCGGCGCCGAGGTCCTGGTGACCGGCTCCACGGCCATGAACATCGACTTCTCACAGAAGATGAACGACGCGCTGCTGCCGTACCTCGCGCTCGTCGTCGGCCTCGCGTTCCTGCTGCTGATGCTGGTGTTCCGCTCGGTCCTCGTCCCGCTCAAGGCGGCGCTCGGGTTCCTGCTGTCCGTGGTGGCGGCGCTCGGCGCGGTGGTCGCGGTCTTCCAGTGGGGCTGGCTGGCGGATGTGATGGGTGTCGAGCAGACCGGCCCCGTGATGTCGATGATGCCGATCTTCATGGTGGGCGTCGTCTTCGGTCTCGCCATGGACTACGAGGTCTTCCTCGTCACGCGCATGCGGGAGGCGTACGTCCACGGGGAGCGGCCGGGACAGGCGGTCGTCACCGGCTTCCAGCACGGCGCGCGGGTCGTCACCGCCGCGGCCGTGATCATGATCGCCGTCTTCGCCGGGTTCATCGGGTCGAGTGAGTCGATGGTCAAGATGATCGGCTTCGGGCTGGCGATCGCCGTCTTCTTCGATGCCTTCGTCGTACGGATGGCCATCGTGCCCGCCGTGCTGGCGCTGCTCGGCGAGAAGGCGTGGTGGCTGCCGCGCTGGCTCGACAGGGCGCTGCCGAACGTGGACGTCGAGGGCGAGCAGCTGCGCAAGGAGCTGGGCGACGACACCCCCCGGGACGAGCGCGAGCTGGTGCGTGCCTAGGCGCTGAGAAGCTCCGGGGCCGCCTCTCGAGCGGAGGGCGGCCCCGGTCGCGCACCGGCTCGTGGGGACGGGACCCGGTGCGGCGGTGAGGCCCCCCGGCCGGAAGGCCGGGGGGCCTCACCGTTTCTCAGCGGGCGGCTTCGGGGGCCGCGGGAGCGGGCTCCTCGACCGCGTGCGTACGTTCCAGGAAGCGGCGCAGCGGCGCCCTGTCGAACTGGATCACCGCCGTGCCCTGCGGCGAACGCAGTTCCATCACGGCCTGCACCCGGCCGCACGGCCAGACCCGGACGTCGCCGTTCTCGGTCTCGGCCGGACGGTTCAGACCCGCCTCCAGGAGGGCGCGGTCGAAGACCCATTCGTTCGCGGCTCCGTCGGGCGAGACGTCCGGCGGGAAGACCAGGCGCACCGCGCGCGGGTTCTTCCCCGGGTCGTAGCGCAGGGCGACGGGGACGGCGTGACGCTGGGGGCCGTCGGTGATGAGGCAGGCCCGTGCGTGGCCCTCGATTGCTGGGTGCATCGGGCTACTCCTCAAACTCGCGGCTTTTGTCCCTTAATATCCCATATTCTGCGGTGCGGCCAGGCTCCACTTGTGACCCGTTTGCTCTTGCGACCTCTTTGCAGGAGGGCACTATCATCGAACGGTTAACCACCCCGCAGGAAGCGGAGCCTCCCCATGCATGTCCCCGACGGATTCATCAGCACACCTGTTTCGGCTGTGGCGGGCGTCGCAGCCGTGGCCGCTGTCGCCGTCAGCCTGCGAGGAGCGCGCCGCGAACTCGGGGAAGAGCGGGCGGCCCCGCTCGCGGGACTCGTCGCCGCGTTCGTCTTCGCCGTACAGATGCTGAACTTCCCGGTCGCGGCCGGCACCAGCGGTCACCTGCTCGGCGGTGCGCTCGCCGCGATACTGGTCGGTCCGTTCACGGGAGTGCTCTGCATCTCGGTCGTCCTGCTGATGCAGGGCGTCCTCTTCGCGGACGGCGGCCTCACCGCGCTCGGCGTGAACATCACCGTCATGGGCGTGGTCACGGTCGTCGTCGCGTACGCGCTCTTCCGCGGCCTCGTGAAGATCCTGCCGCGCGGGCGCCGCTCGGTCACCGCCTCCGCGTTCGTCGCCGCCCTGGTGTCCGTGCCCGCCGCGGCCGCCGCCTTCACGCTGATCTACGCCGTCGGCGGCACGACGGACGTGCCGATCGGCAAGGTGCTGACCGCCATGGTCGGCGTCCACGTCCTCATCGGCATCGGCGAGGCCGCGATCACCGCACTGACCGTGGGCGCCGTCATCGCCGTACGCCCCGACCTGGTGCACGGCGCGCGCGGGCTCGCCGCCCCGCTCAAGCTGCTGGTGGACGGCAAGCTGGTGGACGCGGCTCCCGCCGGGACCCCCGCTCCCGCCGCCGCCCGCTCCACCCGCAAGGTCTGGGGCGCGGGGCTGGCCGCCGCGTTCGTCCTCGCCGGGTTCGTGTCGTTCTACGCCTCCGCCAGCCCGGACGGCCTGGAGAAGGTCGCCGCCGACCAGGGCATCGACAAGAACGTCGAGGAGCACGCCGCCGCCGGTTCCCCGCTCGCCGACTACACCGTCGAGAGCATCGGCGACGGCCGTCTCTCCGGCGGCCTCGCGGGCGTCGTCGGTGTCGGCGTGACCGTCGCCGTCGGCAGCGGCGTCTTCTGGACGGTGCGGCGCCGGCGCGGACAGCAGCGGCAGCCGGCGGCCGGGGCCACGGCGGCGCGTACAGGGGAAAAGGAAACCGCCTGACATGGGCGCGGGTCACGCCCACCAGCTCTACCGGCACGGGCACACCGCCGTGCACGCCCTGCCGCCGCACTGCAAGCTCGTCGCCGTCCTCTGCTTCGTGCTCGTCGTCGTGTCCACGCCGCGCGAGGCGATGTGGGCGTTCGGCGGGTACGCCGTGCTGCTCGGCGCGGTCGCGTACGCCGCCCGCGTCCCGGCCGGTTACCTGCTCAAGCGGCTCCTCGTCGAAGTGCCCTTCGTCGCCTTCGCCGTCCTGCTGCCCTTCGTGGCCGAGGGGGCGCGGGTGGAGGTGCTCGGCATGCCGCTGAGCGTCCCGGGCCTGTGGGGCGCCTGGAACGTCCTCGCCAAGGGGACGCTCGGCGTCGCCGCCTCCGTGCTGCTCGCCTCCACCACGGAACTGCGCTCCCTGGTGCTCGGACTCCAGCGGCTGAGGCTGCCGCCGATGCTGGTCCAGATCGCGTCGTTCATGATCCGTTACGGCGATGTGATCACGGACGAGATGCGAAGGATGTCGGTCGCGCGGCGCTCGCGCGGATTCGAGGCGCGGGGCGTGCGGCACTGGGGCGTCCTGGGCAAGACGGCGGGCGCGCTCTTCATCCGCTCGTACGAGAGGGGCGAACGCGTGCACCTGGCCATGGTCAGCAGGGGGTACACGGGCACCATGCCGGTGATCGACGAGGTGACCGCGACGCGGGCGCAGTGGTCGTACGCGGCCGCGCTCCCGGTGTCCGCGCTGGCGGTCTGTCTGCTGGGATGGACCCTGTGACCGACACGACGATGTCCCTCGAGGTCAGCGGCCTCGCCTACGCCTACCCCGACGGCCACCAGGCCCTCTTCGGCGTCGACCTGTCCGTCGCGCGTGGCGAGCGCGTCGCACTGCTCGGGCCCAACGGTGCGGGCAAGACCACGCTCGTCCTGCACCTCAACGGCATCCTCACGGCCGGCGCGGGTTCGGTGACGGTGGCCGGGCTGCCCGTCGCCAAGCGGCACCTCGCCGAGATCCGGCGCCGCGTCGGCATCGTCTTCCAGGACCCCGACGACCAGCTCTTCATGCCGACCGTCCGCGAGGACGTGGCCTTCGGCCCGGCGGCGGCGGGCCTGCGCGGCGCGGAGCTGGAGGCGTGCGTGAGGGCGGCGCTGGAGCGGGTCGGCATGGCGGAGTACGCCGACCGGCCGCCGCACCACCTGTCGTTCGGGCAGCGGCGCCGGGTGGCTGTCGCGACCGTACTGGCGATGGAGCCGGAGATCCTGGTGCTGGACGAGCCGTCGTCCAACCTGGACCCGGCCTCGCGGCGCGAACTGGCGGACATCCTGCGGGGTCTGGACACCACGGTGCTGATGGTCACGCACGACCTGCCGTACGCCCTTGAGCTGTGCCCGCGCTCGGTGATCCTCAGCGGGGGCGTGATCGTGGCGGACGGGCGGACGCAGGAGCTGCTGTCGGACGACGCGGTGATGCGGGCGCACCGGCTGGAGCTGCCGTTCGGGTTCGACCCGGGGTCGGTGCGGGTGGAGGCGTAGGCAACAGACCCCGCACGGCGGCACCCAGACCCCCCGCCACCCGGTCCAGCAGGGCCGTTGCACCATGGGGGACATGAGCGCGAGCGCAGCAGTGGATGCACGGGGCACGGTGGCGGCCGGATTCGAACCGGTCAGGGACGCGTTCGTGCGCAACTTCGGGCAACGGGGCGAGCGAGGAGCCGCCGTCGCCGTCTACCGGGACGGCCGCAAGGTCGTCGACCTGTGGGCGGGGACGCGCGACGTGGACGGCACCGAACCGTGGGCCGTGGACACCGCCCAGGTCGTGCGGTCCGCGACCAAGGGCGTGGCCGCCGCCGTGCCGCTGCTGCTGCACCAGCGCGGGCAGATCGACCTGGACGCGCCGGTCGGCACGTACTGGCCGGAGTTCAAGGCCAACGGCAAGGAACGGGTCCTCGTCCGGCACCTGCTGTCCCACCGGGCGGGCATACCCGCGCTCGACCGCCCGCTGACGCCCGCCGAGGCGATCGACGGTGTCTCCGGGCCGCGCGCCGTCGCCGCCCAGGCGCCCGCCTGGGAGCCCGGAACCGACCACGGCTACCACGCGCAGACGTACAGCTGGCTGATCGGCGAGCTCGTGAAGCGGGTGACGGGGCGGACCGTCGGGCGGTGGATCGCCGAGGAGATCGCCCGCCCGCTGGGGCTCGACTTCTGGATCGGGCTGCCGGCGGACGAGGCGCACCGGGTGGGCCGGGCCGGGCCGGTCGAGGCGCCGCCGCTGGACGGCGGGGCGCTGCGGATGCGGCCCAAGCGGAGCGTGACCGAGGCGTACGCGGATCCCGCGTCGCTCACCCGGCGCGCGTTCGACGCGATCGACCCGCGCGAGGACCTGAACGACCCGGCGTTCCGGGCCGCCGAACTCCCCGGCTCGGGCGGGATATCCACCGCGCGGGCGCTGGCGCGGTGCTACGCCGCGATGATCGGTCCGGTCGACGGGCACCGCCTGTTCGCCCCGGCGACGCTCACGCTCGCGCGCACCGAGGAATCGGCCGGTCCGGACCGGGTCCTGATCGTCAACACCCGCTTCGGGCTGGGCTTCATGCTGCACGGCTCCGGCGCGCCGCTCCTCGCGCCCGGCTCGTTCGGCCACCCGGGCCGGGGCGGCTCGCTCGGTTTCGCCGATCCGGAGTCCGGGATCGCCTTCGGATACGTGACCAACGGCCACCAGAAGGGAGTCACCTCCGACCCGCGCGCGCAGGCCCTGGTCAGGGCGGTGCGGTCCGCCGTGTGACCGGCCGGGCCCCCGGAGGCCGTCCGGTGGGGAGCAGCGGGCCGACGCCGGGAGCAGCAGGCCCGCCGCGACGGCAGGCGTCGCCCGGTCCGCTCGCGCACGTCCACCGGCGCGCCGCCCGCCCGGCCTTCCCCGCGCCCGGTCCGCGCCGTACGGGCCCCACGCCGGCCCACGGCGAACCGCCTCTGTCCGGACGCCGGGCGCGCAGGGCTTCGGCGAACCGGGGTGGGCCCGGTTCGCCGGCGTGCTCACGGCCCGTATCCCAGCGGTGGTCGTACGGGCCGTGCGAGCCGGTTCCGCGGCCCTCCGCGGCCCTCCGAGCGGTCCTCCGTCAGCCCGCCCGCAGCACGGCCGCCACCAGCGGGCCCGCCGCGTCGCCGCCGTGGCCGCCCGATTCGACGGACGCCGCCGCCGCCACGTCGTCGCTGAAGCCGGCGAACCAGCTGTTGGACTTGCCCTGCCCGTCGACCTCCGCCGAACCGGTCTTGGCGCCCTTGTCACCGCCGACCGAGGCCATCGCCTCCGTGCCCGTGCCCCAGGACGCCGTCGCCGTCTGCCGCATCATGCCGAGCAGCTGGCTGTGCACGGAGGGCGACAGGGAGCGGGTCGCGGTCGCCAGCTGCCGGCCGTCGAGCGACTGCGGCACGATGACCGGCTGCTTGAACGTGCCGGCCTTGGCGGTGGCGGTGACCGACGCCATGTTGAGGGCGTTCATCTCGATCGCGCCCTGCCCGATGTACTGCGCCGCCGCCTCGCCGCCGGTGACCTCGGGCACCGTGCCGTCGGCGGTGGTGATGCCGGTCTGCCAGTTGTCGAGGCCGAGACCGAAGACCTCACGCGCGGTCCTGGGCAGCGCCGCGTCGTCCTTGGTGTCGTCGATCAGCTTGATGAAAGCGGTGTTGCAGGAGCGGGCGAAGCTGGTGGCGAAGGTGGAGTCGGGGATCTCGAAGTTGTCCAGGTTGTGGAAGCTCCGGCCCTGGTACAGCACGGTCTGCGGGCACTCCGCCTTGCGGTCCGCCCCGGTCAGGCCCTTCTCCAGCAGCATCGCCGCCGTCACGATCTTCATCGTGGAACCGGGCGCCTGCTTGCCGAGGGCCGCCGCGTTGTAGCCGTCGGCGCGGTTGTTGGCGATCGCCAGGATCTCGCCCGTGCTGGGCTTGACCGCCGCGACCGACGCCTCGCTGTGCTGCTTCACCGCCGTCTCGGCCGCCGCCTGCACGTCCGCGTCCAGCGTCGTGGGGAGCTCGCCGGGCTTGCCCTTGGCGAGGGTGAGCACGGTCCGGGCGGGCGACTCGCTGCCCGGGCTCCCGACGGTCAGCTCGACGCCCGGCGTGCCGCCCGCCTGCTCGCCGTACTTCGCACGCAGCGCGTCCAGGACCGGACCGAGCGACGGGTACTTCTCCTTCGTCAGCTCGGTGCCGTTGCGGTCGACCGCCCGGATGGGCGGGGCCGGGGACTCGCCCGCGCTCAGCGTCTCGCCGTCCTTCAGATCGGGGTGGAGGACGGACGAATCCCAGTCGACCAGGGCCTTGCCCGAGGTCTGCCCGCGTACGACGGTCAGCTCCGACGCGTACGAGAAGCTCTTGCTCTTCCCCTTGTACGTCACCGTGGCGTCGGCGGTGAACGGCACCGTCGTCCCGGCCGCCGTGCCCGGCGTCAGCTTCACCTCGCTGATGTGCGCCTCGTCGCGGTAGGCGGACAGCGCGGGCTGCGCGGCGGCGGCGTTGTCGGTCAGCTCACCGGCCGCGCGGGCGTCGCCCTTCGCCCAGGCGGCGAGGAAGTCCTTCGTGGTCCGCTCGACCTCGTCCGCGCCCGGCGGCCCGGTCCTCTTCGGCGCCGAGGCGGTCGTGAGGTCCGTACCGTCGCCGGTCCCGCCGCTCACCACGGAGTAGGCGCCGTAGCCCACACCCCCGGCCGCGACCAGGAACACCCCGCCGACTATGGCGACCTTCGCTCCACTGCGCATGCTGTGCAGTCCCCTCCCCAGGAGTCCCCACCTGAACTGAACATGTTCAAGAAGTGCTCTACCGCACTGTACGGGACGCCAGTGACGCCGGAGGTGGCCGTTACAGGACCGGGACGAACGGCCGGACGGCCCGGGAACACCTGTGCCCAGGCCCGGCTCGGACCCGGCTCGGACCCGGCTCGGACCCGGCTCAGACCCAGGTGTCGAGCCACATCCGGTTGCGCCACTCCTCTATCGGGATGGTCCGGCCGGTGTAGATGGGCCAGAAGTAGATGAAGTTCCAGATGATGAGGAGCACGAGCACGCCCGCGCCGACCGCCCCCACCGTGCGCCGCCGCTCGTCCGAACCCGGCGGCCCCAGCATCGCGCCGATCATCATCGCCACCGCCAGGCACAGGAACGGCACGAAGACGACGGCGTAGAAGAGGAAGATCGTGCGCTCCTGGTAGAAGAACCAGGGCACCCAGCCCGCCGCGACGCCGCACGCGATCGCCCCCGCGCGCCAGTCGCGCCGGAACGCCCACCGCCACAGCACGTACAGCACCGCGAAGCACGCCGCCCACCACAGCAGCGGGGTGCCGAGCGCCAGCACCTCCTGGGCGCAGTCGCCGGTCGCGGTCGCCGGGCAGCCCCGCTCGCCGGGCTTCGGCGACTCGTAGAAGTACGAGACGGGGCGGCCCAGGACGATCCAGCTCCAGGGGTTCGACTGGTAGGTGTGACCCGAGGTCAGGCCGATGTGGAAGTTGTAGACCTCGGTCTCGTAGTGCCACAGGCTGCGCAGCCAGTCGGGCAGCCAGGTCCAGTTGCCGCCCCTGCCGTCGCCCTGGGCCCAGTTCCGGTAGTAGCCCCCCTTGGTGACGATCCAGCCCGTCCAGGAGACGAGGTACGTCACGAAGGTGACCACGACCGTCGCCGCGAAGGCGGGCACCACGTCCCGCCGCAGGACCGCCGCGTACGGACGGAACGCGCCCGCCGTCCGCCGCGCGCCCACGTCCCACACCACCGTCATCAGGCCGAACGCCGCCAGGATGTACAGGCCGTTCCACTTGGTGCCGAGCGCCAGGCCCAGGCACACACCGGCCGCGATCCGCCACGGCCGCCACCCGAACCGCAGCCCCTGTGCGACACCGGCGTCCGGGCGCAGCACGTCCTCCTCGGCGTCGTACGGCAGCGCCGCCGCGAGCCGGCGCCGGGCCCGGTCGCGGTCGATCAGCAGACAGCCGAACGCGGCCAGCACGAAGAACATCAGCACCTGGTCGAGCAGCGCCGTGCGGCTCATCACGAAGTGCAGGCCGTCGACCGCGAGCAGTGCGCCCGCCAGACACCCCAGGAACGTCGAGCGGAAGAGCCGGCGTCCGATCCGGCAGAGCATCAGGACCGACAGCGTGCCCAGTACGCACACCATGAAGCGCCAGCCGAAGGGCGTGAACCCGAAGAGCTGCTCGCCGATCCCGATGACCCACTTGCCGACCGGCGGATGCACCACGTAGCCGGGATCGTCCGGGACCGGGACCGCCGACGGGTCGGCGAGGATCTTCTTGTCGATGTCCTTGGGCCACTGGCCCTCGTACCCCTGGTGGATGAGCGCCCAGGCGTCCTTGGCGTAGTACGTCTCGTCGAATATCACCGCCTTGGGGCTGCCCAGGTGCCAGAACCGCAGCAGCCCGGCGACGAGCGCGACCAGCAGCGGCCCGCCCCACGCGGCCCACCGCACCAGGTGCCCCGCGAGTACGGGCGGCACCCCGAGCACCCGCCAGACCTGGGCGCCGGGCCTGCTGTACGGCGGCACGAGCCGCATCCGCAGCCCGATGTGGCGGCCGGGCGCGGGCACGTAGCCGAATCGGCGCAGCCGCCGCTGCCACGGAGGCGGCTGTTCCCCGGGGGCCCGGCCCTGCTGGGCTTCTGACGCGGTACTGGTCACCGCGCCATCGTAGGGAACACATCTGTGCGCGTCGTCCGTGCGCCCTGGGAGGATGGTCCTTGTGACTGGAACGACTGGAACGACCGGAACGCTCGTCCTCGCGGGGACTCCCATCGGCGACGTGGCCGACGCGCCGCCCCGCCTCGCCGCCGAACTGGCGGCGGCCGACGTCGTGGCCGCCGAGGACACCCGCCGGCTGCGCCGCCTGACGCAGGCGCTCGGCGTGCAGACGACGGGGCGTGTCGTGTCGTACTTCGAGGGCAACGAGTCCGCCCGTACGCCCGAACTCGTCGAGGCGCTGGAAGACGGCAAGCGGGTCCTGCTGGTCACCGACGCGGGCATGCCGTCGGTCTCCGACCCCGGCTACCGGCTGGTCGCCGCGGCCGTCGAGAAGGACATCAGGGTCACGGCCGTGCCGGGCCCGTCGGCCGTACTGACCGCCCTGGCCCTGTCCGGCCTGCCCGTCGACCGCTTCTGCTTCGAGGGCTTCCTGCCGCGCAAGGCGGGCGAGCGCCTCGGCAAGCTGCGGGAGGTGGCGGCGGAGAAGCGCACGATGGTGTTCTTCGAGGCGCCGCACCGCCTCGACGACACGCTCGCCGCGATGGCCGAGGTCTTCGGCGCCGAGCGCAGGGCCGCCGTGTGCCGCGAGCTGACCAAGACGTACGAGGAAGTGAAGCGCGGCCCGCTGAAGACGCTCGCCGCATGGGCGGCCGAAGGGGTACGGGGAGAGATCACCGTCGTGGTGGAGGGCGCCCCCGACACCGGACCGCAGGATCTGGACCCGGCGGAACTGGTGCGCAGGGTGCAGGTGCGCGAGGAGGCGGGGGAGCGGCGCAAGGAGGCGATCGCGGCGGTCGCCGCCGAGGCGGGCCTGCCCAAACGCGACGTGTTCGATGCCGTCGTCGCGGCAAAGAACGCGGCACGGACGGGCTCCGCGGACGGCAAAGGACTATCGTGAAAAGTTAAAGCGCAAGCCGCGCACCGGGCCTTTTTCCATGGAAGGGCCAAGACCGCTCCATGTCTCGACAGGCCCCGATGCGCTCCCGCCGAAACAGGCGTCCACTGGACCAGTGGAAAGGAGCTGGCATGAGCGAGATCGCAGACACCGCCGGCGCGGGAACCACCGTTCACGAGGCCTACGCCTTCGCCTGCATGAGGTGCGGCCACGGGTGGGAGCAGTCGTTCGAAATACATCACCACGTCGACGGCAGGGGCCACGCGTTCGTGACCTACACGGCTGACGGCGAGCGAGTTCCCTCGCCGCTGTCCCGCCCCACCTGCCTGAACTGCGGCGGACACGTCGTGCGCATCATGAAGGCCGGCCAGGTCTCCTCGATCAGGGAAATGCTGCGGGCCGCCGTGGTGGACGCCCCCGTGGGCGGACCGGTGGTGGGAATGCCGGGACCGGCACCGGCTCACGACGACGCCCCGGGCCCGGTGCGGGTGAAGCGCCACCGGCACCTGTCGGATCTGCTGCACCCCTTCCACCACCGGAAGTAGGAGGCCGCACCCGAAGGAGGAGGCCGCCGCACCGCGGGCTCGGCGCGCGGTTTTCGTACGATCGTGACCATGAGCCCCAAGGAAGCACTTCCGCCGCTGCCCGAGCCTCTCCGGGGAGAGGTCGCCGATTCGCACACCCACCTGGACATGCAGGACGGCACGGTCGAGGAGGCCCTGGAGAAGGCCGCCTCGGTCGGTGTCACGACCGTCGTCCAGGTGGGCTGCGACGTGAAGGGCTCGCGCTGGGCGGCCGAGACGGCGGCCGCCCACGAGAACGTCCACGCCGCCGTGGCCCTGCACCCCAACGAAGCCCCGCGCATCGTCCTGGGAGACCCCGACGGCTGGTCGCGGCAGGGCGCGCGGACCGCGGGCGGGGACGAGGCCCTCGACGACGCGCTCACCGAGATCGACCGGCTGGCGTCCCTGCCGTACGTACGGGGTGTCGGCGAGACCGGTCTCGACTACTTCCGCACGGGCCCCGAGGGCATGGCCGCCCAGGAGCGGTCCTTCCGCGCCCACATCGAGATCGCCAAGCGGCGCGGCAAGGCGCTCGTCATCCACGACCGCGAGGCGCACGAGGACGTGCTGCGCGTCCTGGAGGAGGAGGGCGCCCCCGAACGCACCGTCTTCCACTGCTACTCCGGCGACGCCGCGATGGCCGAAGTCTGCGCCCGCAAGGGCTACTTCATGTCCTTCGCGGGGAACATGACCTTCAAGAACGCCCAGCCCCTGCGGGACGCGCTCGCCGTCGCGCCGCTGGAACTGGTGCTCGTCGAGACGGACGCGCCGTTCCTGACCCCCGCGCCCTACCGCGGACGGCCCAACGCCCCCTACCTGATTCCGGTCACCGTGCGCGCCATGGCGGCGGTCAAGGGGATCGAGGAGGACGTCCTGACCGCGGCGCTCGCCGCGAACACGGCCCGCGCGTTCGACTACTGACAGCGACCGCCACGACTCTCCGTAGCCGTATTGCCTTGGAGAGTGACCACGGCTCCGCTAGTGTCCCGGCCCGCAGCGTCATCGGGGCGGACCGGACTTCTGGAGCGTCGTGGGCAATTCGCAGGGCAGTCACCGGGCGGTGCGCGGCAGCGGCCGCCGCACGGCGGAGTACGGCGCGCCGCCGGCACCGTCGTACGGGCTCCGGGAGGTGCGGCTGCCCCGCCAGTTCCCGGGCGCGGCAGCCACGCCCGCCGCACCCGCCGCACCCGCCCCGCCGGTGACGCCCGGCGTGCCCGGCGGCGGGAGCGGCAGGGCGGATGCCCGGCGCGCGGCCAAGCCAGAGCGTGCCGCCAGCCGGATCCAGCAGATCGAGAGCCAGGCCTTCGACGTGGTGGTGACCGTCGCCCGCCACGCGCTTCCCGCCGAGATCGAAGCCGGCGCCGGGATCGAGACCGTCGCAACGTCTGAGAACGTGC
>NZ_JBSFUB010000073.1:0-37886 GCF_053591575.1 Streptomyces altiplanensis
TCCGCACCAAGCTCCGCGGCGACGCCCGGCTCCACCACCTCCTCCTCACCATCGGCAGCTTCATCAAGGCCGCCGACATGGTGGTCATGGAGGGCGACCGACGCCCCGCCCCCTGCCGCGGCCGCTCTCCCGCCGGGCGCACTGGTGGTGCTCGGCGCGGCGGACGCACGGGCACGGCCGGAGCGAGGCCGGGCCGCGGTCAGGTCGCGGGGCAGTGCACCGTGGGGTTCCACGGGTCGAACAGCCCCTTCGGGTTGGTCTTGTACAGCCAGACGTGCAGCTCGTAGTGGACCGGCATGCCCGGCTCGCGGCCTTCCAACGGCCCCTCGAACTCCTGGCCGAACATCGTCGGGCGGTCGTCGTCCGTCTCGAGGTTCTGGTCACGGTCGACGACGATGTACTCCACCGCCACCAGCTTCCGCTTCTCGCCCTTCGGTCCGGGCTCGTACAGCAGGGCCGCCGGCCGGGCCGGGTCGGTGGAGCCGACGTTCTTCTGGTTGACGTAGTGGTAGCCCATGGCGCCCACGTCCGGCAGGGCCGCGCATTCGTCGGTCCGCTTGAAGCCGTGCTGCACCGCGAGCGGCTCCCAGAGGTACTTGGCCGTCGCCACATAGACCTTGGCCAGGTCGGCCTGCCTCCTCTTCTCCGTGTCCCGGCTGTCGTTCCCGGCTTGCGCCGGGCCGGCTGCCAGGGCCAGCGAGGAGACGACGGCGAGCGCGAGCGCTGCCTTGACGGTGCGTGCGGGCATGCGAACTCCTGGAGAGTGAGGGCCCGGCAGGTGCGCCGGGCCTGAGCGGGCCCTCCCCTGGACCTCACCCCGGTCCACGTGAGCAGAGTGTCCTTCGGGGCGGCGCGCTGCACGCGGGGTGGCCCATTGGACTGACGCCCCGGCCCGCCGCCGGCTCTCAGAGAATGACGTGGGGCAGGAAGCGGGCGTACTCGTCCGTGACCAGACCCGACGACTCGCGGATGCCGAGACCGGCCGCCTCGTTCTCGACGACCCATGCCCCGAGCACCACGCGGTTGCCGTCGAAGTCGGGCAGCGGGGCCAGCTCCTGGTAGCAGAGGCGCTGTTCGCCCGCGGCCGGAGCGGGGGCCGCACCCGGGGCGTGGACCGTGACGCCCGCGCCCTCGCGGCCGAGCAGCGGCTTGGCGACGTACCCGGGGCCGTCGGCGGCGGCCAGTTCGCGGGGGCCGTCGAGGTACGCGGCGAGCAGGTTCGGGTGGCCGGGGTAGAGCTCCCAGAGGATCGCCAGCAGCGCCTTGTTGGAGAGCAGCATCTTCCAGGCCGGCTCGATCCAGCAGGTGCTGCCGGTGCCGCCGCCGTTGTCGAGGGTGTCCAGGACGTGCGGGCCGAAGCGGTCGGTCGTCAGCCACTCCCACGGGTAGAGCTTGAAGCAGCTGCGGATGAAGCGCAGACGGCCGTCGACGAAGCGGCCCGAGAGCCGGTCCCAGCCGATCTGTTCGACGGACAGCGCCTCGGTGGCGATGCCGGCCTGCTGGGCGGTCTCGCGCAGGTACGCCACCGTCATCAGGTCCTCGCCGAGCTCGTCGCCCTCCGAGTGGACGAAGTGCAGCGGCCCGGGCGGCAGGAGCGGCGCCTGGCGCCGCCACGCGTCGACGAGCCGCTCGTGCAGGGAGTTCCACTGGTCGGCGCCGGGGAAGCGCTCCTCCATCCAGAACCACTGCGGGCTGGCCGCCTCCACCAGCGAGGTGGGCGTGTCGGCGTTGTACTCCAGCATCTTGGCGGGGCCCGTGCCGTCGTACCGGAGGTCGAACCGCCCGTAGATGGACGGGAGTTCGGCCCGCCGGTGCCAGGAGGCGGCGACGCGCGAGGCCAGTTTGGGGTCCGTGATGCCGAGGTCGGCGAAGCGGTCGTGCTCGACAATGTGCGCGGCGGCGGCCAGGCACATGGCGTGCAGTTCCTCGACGGCCTCCTCCATCGCCTCGACCTCGGGCAGGGAGAACGCGTAGTACGCGCTCTCGTCCCAGTACGGGCGCAGCGACCCGTCGGGGAAGCGGGTCAGCGGATAGACGAGGCCCTGCTCCTCGACGGTCCGCTGCCAGTCGGGGCGGGGTTCGATCGTGTGCCGCTTCATCGGCGGGTACCCGGGGTGCCTGGAGATTCCACGGTCCGTCAGCCGCCGCCGGAGCCGGAGCCGGAGCCGAAGCCGCCCCGGTCGACCGCGGACTTGTCGAAGCTGCCGTCCGTGACCTTGCCGCTGCTGACGCGGCCGCCGTAGTAGTACCTGCCGGTGCCGTCGTCGTCGCACTTGTAGTCGGGCAGCACTTTGTGGGTCTTCGGGTCCACGCACCGCCGGTCGGGTTCCGAGCCGCAGGCGGTGAGCGTCGCCGCGAGGACGCCCATGCCGCCGAGCAGCACGGTGCCCGACCTCAGTCTGCGCCGTCGTACCGCCATGTTCCGGTCCCTTCCCCGCCGTTCGAACAGATCCTTCGGACCGTCCGACAGACTAGATGGCCCGCTTCCGCCACCGGAACCCGGTGTGCGTTCCCTTCCCCTCTAGAGTCGTTTTGTGCTCCTTGGGATGATCTGCGCGCTCTGTTCGGCGGTCTGCATCGGTACGGCCTCCGTCCTCCAGGCCGTCGCGACCCGCGCCGCGCGGCCCGGCACCGGCAGCGGAGTCGACGTGAGGCTGCTGCTGCGCTCCCTGCGCCAGTGGCGGTACGCCGTCGGTCTCGCCCTCTACGGCCTCAGCTTCACGCTCCAGGTCGTCGCCCTGCTCACCATCCCCCTCTACGCCGTCGAGGCGGCCCAGTCCGCGAGCCTCGCCGTCACCGCGGTGGCCGCCGCCCGTGTGCTGCGGGTCCGCCTCAGCCGTACGGAGTGGGGCGCGGTGGCCGCGGTCTGCGCGGGCCTGGCGGTGCTCGGGCTCTCCTCCGGCGCGGAGGGCGGGAGCGAGGGCCCGCCCGCCCTGCGGTACGTCCTCCTGGGCGTCGCGGGCGCCGTGCTGCTCGCGGGCGCCCCGGCGGGCCGCCTGCCCGGCCGGTCCCGCGCCCTGGTCCTGGGGCTCGGCGCGGGCACCTGCTTCGGGGTGGTGTCGGTCTCGGTGCGGCTGCTCGACGGCCTGACGCCTTCGGCGCTCGTCGCCGACCCCGCCGTGTACGCGCTGCTGCTGGCCGGCGGCGCGGCGTTCCTGCTGCTCGCCTCGGCGTTCCAGCGCGGTTCGGTGACCACGGCGACGGCGGGCATGGTGGTCGGCGAGACGGTCGGCCCGGCCGTGGTGGGCGTCGTCTGGCTCGGCGACCGCACGCGGGACGGCCTGGCGGCGGCCGCGGTCGCGGGGTTCGTGGTGGCGGTGGCGGGGGCGCTCGCCCTGGCCCGGTTCGGTGAGGCCTCGGTCGGCGCGGTGGCGCAGGGGACGGCCCCGGCCCCTTCCGCGAAAGACTGAGGCCGCCGTCCGGGAACTCGCGGGAGTGGTTTATCGTTCACCCTTATGTGGGGCGGAACGAGAAGCCGGAAGGCGTCCGCCGCACCCACACCTCATACGGCCCCGGTCGGTCCCCCCGTCCGGCCGGGGCTCCCCCTCCCCCTCTGCCGGGCGCGAGCCGTCACTCACGGCAGCGCCCGGCACAGCGCGTCCAGCGCCCCCGTCCACGCGCTGTCCGGCGGTGTCCCGTACCCGATGACCAGGGCGTCCCGGTCCCGCTCCACCGACGGATGCCGGAAGCTGTCCACGCCGTACAGCGCGAGCCCCTGCCACGCCGCCGCCTGCACCACGGACCGTTCCGTGCCCGCCGGCAGTTCGAGCACCGCGTGCAGCCCCGCCGCGATCCCCGTCACCCGTACGTCCGGCGCCCGCTCCGCCAGCGCCGCCACCAGCTGGTCGCGACGCCGCCGGTAGCGCAGCCGCATGGAGCGCACATGGCGGTCGTACGCCCCCGAGCCGATGAACTCCGCGAGCGTGAGCTGGTCCGGCGCGCCCGACACCCAGTCGACCCGTCCCTTGGCCTCCGTCACCTCCTCCACGAGCTCCTGGGGCAGCACCATCCAGCCCAGCCGCAGCCCCGGCGCGAGCGACTTGCTCGCCGTCCCCAGGTAGACCACGCGTTCCGGATCGAGTCCCTGAAGGGCGCCGACGGGCTGCCGGTCGTAGCGGAACTCCCCGTCGTAGTCGTCCTCCAGGATCAGCCCGCCCGTACCGCGCGCCCAGTCGACGGCGGCCGCGCGGCGGTCCGGGTGCAGCGCGACCCCGATCGGGAACTGGTGGGCCGCCGTCAGCAGCACCGCCCCGACGCCACGCAGCTCCCCCGGCTCCCCCAGCTCCCCGGTGCGCGAGCCGAGCCCGTCGAACCCCAGCGCCGGGGTGCGCAGCCCCGCGTCCGTGAGCAGGTTCCGGTGGACGTCGAGGCCGTACGACTCCACCGCCACCCCCCGTACGCGGCGTGCCCTCAGCACCTTCGCCATGAGCCTCAGGCCGTGCGCGAAGCCCGAGCAGATGACGACCCGGTCCGGCGTGGCCCGCACACCGCGCGCCCGCGCCAGGTACTCGGCGACGGCGGTGCGCAGCTCGACGCGCCCGCGCGGGTCGCCGTACCCGAAGGCCTCGTGCGGCGCGGCGGTCAGCGCGCGCCTGGCCGCCTTCAGCCACTCGGCGCGCGGAAAGGACGCCAGGTCGGGGGCGCCGGGCAGGAGGCTGTACGCCGGTGTGCGGCGGGCACCGCGCCGGGGCGCGGCGGCGGGCACGGCCCTGCGCGCGCCGGCCGGCCGGCCGGCGGCCCGCTGGGCGACATGTGTGCCCGAGCCCTGGCGGGCGGTGAGCCAGCCCTCGGCGACCAGGCCGGTGTACGCGTCGGCGACGGTGTTGCGGGCTACTCCGAGGTCGACGGCGAGCGAGCGGGAGGACGGCAGCCGGGTGCCGGGGGCCAGCCGTCCCGTGCGGACGGCTTCGCGCAGGGCGTCCATCAGGCCCGTGCGCAGCCCGCGGCCGCTCAGCTCGACGTGGAGGTCGACTCCGGCGACGACATCGGCGGTGACATCGGCGGCCGCCGCCGCATTGGCCCATGAATCCGTCACGGAAATGGACCATACCGGTGGGCCGACGCCCCCGTAGCGTCGTCCCCATGAGTACAGAAACGAGCACAGACCCGACCACGGGCGCGAACGCCACGGCCACCGAGTACGCCCACGAGCACACGCCCCGCCTGCAGTGGGCGAAACTGGCGCCCGAGGTCTACAAGGCCATGCTCGCGCTCGAGATCGCGGCGAAGAAGGGCCTCGACCCCGTCCTGGTCGAGCTGGTCAAGATCCGTGCCTCGCAGATCAACCACTGCGCCTTCTGCCTCGACATGCACTCCAAGGACGCGCTCGCCGCGGGCGAGACGGTCGAGCGGATCATCCAGCTCGCCACCTGGGAGGAGTCCCGGCACTTCTACACGGAGCAGGAGGCCGCGGCGCTCGAACTCACCGAGGCCGTGACCGTCCTGACCGAAGGGGCCGTCCCCGACGAGGTGTGGGAGAAGGCCGCCAAGCACTTCGACGACGTCCAACTGGCCCAGCTGACGGCCGTGATCGCGGTCATCAACTCCTGGAACCGGTTCGGCGTGACGACCCGCATGGTCCCGGGCCACTACACCCCGGGCGCCTTCAAGCGCTGACGCACGGCGAGGGGCCCGCCGCCCGTACAGGAATGCCCGTACCGGCAGCGGGCCCCTCGCCCCGCCCCGGGTGCCGCTCACTTCTCCGGCATCCAGGCCCTCCACGTCGGCTCGTTCTCCTTGACCCACTTCTCGGCCGCGGCCTCGGGCGCCATCTTCTCGTCCGCGATCATCAGGGCGACCTCGTTCTGCTGCTCGGTCGTCCACCTGAAGTTCTTCAGGAACTCCGCCGCCTCGCCGCCGTTCTTCGCGAAGTCCGCGTTGAAGAACTTCTGGAGCGGCGTCTCCGGGTAGCCGCAGGCGATCTTCTCCGGGACGGCGTCGCAGCCTTCCTTGTACTCCGGCAGCTTCACCTCGACCATCTCGATCTCGGCGTTCAGCCACTGCGGCGTCCACCAGTACGTCAGGAACGGCTTCTTGGCCTTGGCGTACTTCTGCATGGCCGTGATCTGGCTGGCCTCGGAGCCGGCGTAGGTCGTCTTCAGGTCCAGCTTCAGGTTCTTGATGAGCGCGTCGTCGTTGGTGACGTAGTCGGGCGATCCTTCGAGGATCTCGCCCTTGCCGCCGCTCTCCGCGGTCCGGAAGTCCTCGGCGTACGTGTTGAGGTTCTTCCAGTCCGTGACGTCCGGGTGCTTGTCGGCGTAGTACTTCGGCACGAACCAGCCGATGTGCCCGGTGACGCCGAGACCGCCGCCCCTGACGACGGTCTTCTTGGTGTCGACGTACCGCTTCTCCTCCTCGGGGTGACCCCAGTCCTCCAGGATCCCGTCGATGTTGCCCCTCGACAGCGCGTCCCACGCGAGGACCTCGCCCATCTGCTGGGTCTTGACGGTGTAGCCCAGCTCCTCCTCCAGGAGGTACGCCGCCACAGCGGTGTTGGCCTGGGCCCCGACCCACGACGGGACGGTCAGCCTGACGGTCTTCGCGCCGTCGACGACGCTGCTCCTGCCGGTCTCGGCGGCTGTGCACCCGCTGAGCGCGAGCAGCCCGAGGGCGGCGGCGCAAGCGGTGGCCGTACGGAGTTTCCGCGTGTTCGTGCGCATGGTGAGGGGGTCTCTCTTCTCTGGCGGGGCGGGCGGCGGAGGGACGGGCGGTCAGCCGCCCGAACGGGAGCGGGCCGCGCCGGGCTGGGTGAGCCGGTCGAGCACGAGCCCGAGGCAGACGATCGCCGCGCCGGCGGTCACGCCGACGCCCATCTCGCCGCGCGAGAGGCCCTTCACCACGTCGTAACCGAGCGCGCCGCCACCGACGAGGCCGCCGACGACGACCACCGCGAGCACCAGGACCACGCCCTGGTTGACGGCGAGCTGGAGCGCCGGGCGGGCCAGCGGCAGCTGGACCTGGAGGAGCTGCTGGCGGGAGCTCGCGCCCATGGACCGTGCGGCCTCCAGCGCGGACGGGTCGACGTCCCTGATGCCCTGGGTGGTGATGCGGACGACGGCGGGCAGCGCGTACACGACGGCCGCGATGATCGCGGACGCGCGCGTGACGCCGAACAGCGCGACCACCGGGATCAGGTACACGAACTGCGGCATCGTCTGCATCGCGTCCAGCACCGGCCGCATCCACCGCTCGAAGCGTCCCGCCCGCGCCGCCGCGACGCCGAGCGCGAAGCCCAGCAGCAGCGTCACGACGAGCGCCGCGATCACCTGGGAGAGCGTGTCGAGGGACTCCGTCCATACGCCGAGCACGCCGACGGCGCCCATCGCGAGCGTCGAGGTGAGCGCGGTCGCCCACGACCCGGCCAGCCACGCCAGAGCGGCGACGAGCAGCAGCAGCGCCCACCAGGGCAGCCAGACCAGACCGTCGCGCAGCGGGTTGAGCACCCACAGCGTGAAGTTCTCCGACCAGACGTCCGTGCCGCCGAGGACCGGGACGCCCGAGGCGAGGTGCTCGGTGACCCAGCCCTGGGCCCTGTTGACGGGCGTGGAGATGTCGTACGTCCAGCCCTGCGGCCAGGTCCGCGCCGACAGCGCGCGGCCGGCCACGGCGGCGGCCGCGGTGGCCGCCGCGACCAGCGCCCAGCCGCGCCACCCGTGCGGCAGCCGGGAGGCGCCCGGCGCGGAAGTGCCGAGCCGCTCGCCCGCCGCCGCGGTCGTGCGGTCGAGCCAGACCGCGATCAGCACGATCGGGATGCCGGCCGAGAGCGCCTTGCCGACGTCGACCGTGGACAGCGCCGAGTAGACCTCTTCGCCGAGACCGCCGGCGCCGACGAGCGCCGCGATGACGACCATCGAGAGCGCCATCATGATCGTCTGGTTGAGGCCGAGCAGCATCTCCCTGCGGGCCAGCGGCAGCCGCGCCGTCCACAGCCGCTGCCATCCGTTCGCGCCGAGCGAGGCCGACGCCTCCAGGACCCCGGCGTCGGCGCCGCGCAGCCCGAGCGCCGTGAGGCGGGCCATCGGCGGGGCGGCGTAGATGACCGTGCAGAGGAGGGCCGCGGGCGTACCGGTGCCGAAGACGAGCACGAACGGCAGCAGGTAGGCGAAGGCCGGCATGACCTGCATCGTGTCGAGCACCGGGCGCAGCATCCGGTGGAAGCGGTCGGAGAGGCCGGCCACGAGTCCGAGCAGGATGCCGAGTACGCAGGCGAGGCCGACCGCCACCACCATCAGCGCGAGGGTGAGCAGGGTGGCGTCCCACATGCCGAGCAGCCCGCAGACGGCGAACACGACGGCCGCGGTGCCCGCCGTCTTCGCGCCGCGCCGGCCGAGTCCGGCGGCGCGCCACGCGAAGAGCACCGCCAGGGCGGCGAAGCCCGGCCAGCCGAGCGCGTCCAGGCCGTTGTAGACGGCGCCGACCGCGTCGGTGGCGGTGTTGGAGAGGTGCAGCAGGAAGTACAGGAACAGCGGGTGGGTGTCGCGGTTGTCGATGACCCACAGGTTGGCGTCGTCGAGCGGGCCCGACACGTCGACGGTCAGGCCGGCGGGCCAGCTGCCGCCGCCCCCCAGCACGATGCCGAGCGGTACGAGCACGAACGCGGCGGCGGCGAGCGCGAGCAGCTTCCGGCCGGCCCGGTGGCGTACGACAGCGGCGAACCGGCCCAGGGCGGGCCCCGCCGTCGCCCCGTCCTTCACGGGCGCGGTGACGGCCGCCGTCATGCGGCGACCGCCTTCGTCGTGCCCAGGCCCGCGACGACGGCGAGGAGCCCCTGGTGGTCGACGATGCCGACGCAGCGTCCGTTCTCCATGACGCGGGCGGGCTCGCCGGTGCGGGCGACGGCCTCGATGGCGGCCGAGACGGTGGCGTCGGGGGAGACGGACGCGCCGGTCTCGGTCTCGCGCACGTCGCCGGCGGGGCGCATGGCCGTGCGTACGGTCATGACCTGCTCGCGCGGTACGTCGCGCACGAAGTCCCGCACGTAGTCGTCGGCGGGCGCGCCGACGATCTCCTCCGGGGTGCCGAGCTGCACGATCCGGCCGTCGCGCATCAGCGCGATCCGGTCGCCGAGCCGCAGCGCCTCGCTCAGGTCGTGGGTGATGAAGACCATGGTGCGGCCCTCTTCGCGGTGCAGGCGGACGACTTCTTCCTGCATGTCGCGGCGGATCAGCGGGTCGAGGGCGCTGAACGGCTCGTCGAAGAGCAGCACTTCGGGGTCGACGGCGAGGGCGCGGGCCAGGCCCACGCGCTGCTGCTGCCCGCCGGAGAGCTGGCCGGGCCGGCGCTCCCCCATCCCCGCCAGGCCGACCTTCTCGACGACCTCGGCGGCCCTGGCGCGCCGCTCGGCGCGGCCCATGCCCTGGATCTCCAGGCCGTAGGCGACGTTGTCGAGGACGGTGCGGTGCGGCAGCAGGCCGAAGTGCTGGAAGACCATGGAGGCGCGGTGGCGGCGCAGTTCGCGCAGCCGCGTCCGGTCCATGGACAGGACGTCCTCGCCGTCGATGACGACGGTGCCGGAGGTGGGCTCGACGAGGCGGGTCAGGCAGCGTACGAGGGTGGACTTGCCGGAGCCGGACAGCCCCATGACGACGAAGACCTCCCCCTTGCGCACGTCGAAGGAGACGTCACGCACGGCGGCGGTGCAGCCGGTGCGGGCCCGCAGCTCGTCGGCGGGCAGATCGGCGTACTCCTGGTGCGCGGGGACGCGGTCGGCCTTCGGTCCGAAGACCTTCCACAGGTTCTGTACGGAGAAGACCGGTTCGGCGGCGGTCATCACGCATCACCTCCCGGTGCGGTTGTCGGAACAAGCAGTTCGGCGCACTTCTCCCCGACCATCAGGACCCCGATCATCGGGTTCACGGCGGGCATCGTCGGGAAGACGGAGGCGTCGGCGATGCGGATGCCTTCGAGTCCACGGATCTTCAAGTCCGGTGCCACCACGGCACCTTCGTCCTCGCGGGCACCCATGCGGCAGGTGCCCGCCGGGTGGTACACGGTGTGCGCGACCTTGCGGGCGTACTCGCTGATGTCCTCGTCGGAGGTGACCTCGGGGCCGGGGCAGACCTCGCGCTTGAGCCACTTCGCCAGCGGCTCGGCCTTGGCTATCTCGCGGGCGATGCGGATGCCGTCGACGAGCGTCCGGGCGTCGTAGTCGTCCTCGTCCGTGAAGTAGCGGAAGTCCAGCGCGGGCTTCACGGCCGGGTCGGCGCTGGTCAGGAAGAGCCGGCCGCGGCTGTGCGGCTTGGGGATGTTCGGGGTCATCGACACGCCGTGCTCGGGCCGCTCGTAGCCGAGGCGCTCCGGGTTGTCGGTGAACGGGATCTGGTAGAAGTGGAACATCAGGTCCGGGCCGCGGCTCGCCGCGTCACGCCGTACGAACAGACCCGCGTCGGAGTCCATCGCCGAGTTCTCGGGGATCGGCCCGTCCGTCTCCCAGACGATGACCGACTCCGGGTGGTCGAGCAGGTTCTCGCCGACTCCGGGCAGATCGTGCACGACGGGTATCCCGAGCGCTTCGAGGTCGGCCTTCGGGCCGATGCCGGAGTGCAGCAGCAGCCGCGGGGTGTCCACCGCGCCCGCGCACACCAGCACTTCGCGGCCCGCCTCGACGAGCACCTCCTCGCCGTCCTTCGTACGGACGTGGACGCCGGTCGCCCGGGTCCCGTCGAACTCCAGCCTGTACGCCCAGCTCTCCAGCATGAGGTGGAGGTTCGGCCGGTCGAGGAAGGGGTGCAGGTACGCGACCGAGGCGGACGAGCGCTTGTTGTCCTCCGGGTGGTACGCGAGGTCGAAGAAGCCGACGCCCTCGTGGAAGGGCTCCTTGTTGAACCCCTCGACGCGCGGCACACCGATGGCGCTCTGCGCGGCGTCGACGAAGTCGCGGGCGATGGCGTTCCGGTCCTTCTCGTCGACCGGCACGATGTTGTTGCGCAGCTTGTGGAAGTACGGCGCCATGGAGGCGGCGTCCCACCCCTCGGCGCCGGCGGCCGCCCACTCGTCCCAGTCGGACGGCAGCGGCTGGAAGGCGATGAGGGTGTTGTGCGAGGAGCAGCCGCCCAGGACGCGGGCGCGGCTGTGCCGGATGTGGGAGTTGCCGCGCGGCTGCTCGGTGGTGGGGTAGTCGTAGTCGAGGTCACCACCCAGCAGGCCCATCCAGCGGCGCAGCGTGAGGACTTCGGGGCGGTCGACGTCGGAGGGACCGCCCTCGATGACGGCGACGCGGACGGACGGGTCCTCGGTGAGCCGGGACGCGATCACCGAACCTGCGGTTCCGCCGCCGACGACGACGTAGTCGTATACGGGCATGGGTTGCTGCTCCTCTTCGTGCGGGGCGCCACAAAGTGCTGTCGCGTAATGGGGGGAGGGGACGGGCGGGCCGGGCCGCGTCGGGCCGGGCCGGGTGTCAGCCCGCGAACCAGCGCACCGGGCGCGGTTCCAGGTTCTGGTAGACGTGCTTGGCCTCGCGGTACTCGGCGAGACCGGAGGGCCCGAGCTCGCGCCCGATGCCCGACTTGCCGAAGCCGCCCCACTCCGCCTGCGGCAGGTAGGGGTGGAAGTCGTTGATCCACACGGTGCCGTGCCGCAGCCGCCCCGCGACGCGCCGCGCGCGCCCGGCGTCGGCCGTCCACACACCGCCGGCCAGGCCGTACTCGGTGTCGTTGGCGAGGGCGACGGCCTCGTCCTCGGTACGGAAGGTCTCCACCGTCAGGACCGGCCCGAAGACCTCCTCGCGTACGACGCGCATCTCGCGGTGGCACTGGTCGAGGACGGTCGGCGCGTAGAAGTACCCGCCCTCGGGCCGTACGTCGGACGGTTCGGGCCGCGCGCCGCCGGAGCGCAGGACCGCGCCCTCCTCCAGCGCGGAGGCGACGTACATCTCGGTCTTCGCCAGCTGCTGCGCGGAGACGAGCGGCCCGCACTCCACGCCGTCGGCCGTGCCGCGGCCGAGGCGGATCCTCGCGGCCCGGCGGGCGAGTTCGGCGACGAAGCGCTCGCGCACCGACTCCTCGACGATGAGCCGGGAACCGGCCGAGCAGACCTGTCCGCTGTGGATGAAGGCGGCGTTCAGGGCCTGGTCGACGGCGGTGTCGAAGCCCTCTTCGGTGGCGCAGGCGTCGGCGAAGACGACGTTCGGGTTCTTGCCGCCCAGCTCCAGCGCGACCTTCTTCACGGTGACGGCCGCGGCCTGCATGACCTTCGTACCGCTGGCGAGGCCGCCCGTGAACGACACGAGGTCGACATCGGGGTGCTCCGCCATGCGCGCGCCGACGGGGTCGCCCGCGCCGGTGACGAGGTTGGCGACACCGGCCGGAAGTCCCGCTTCGGCCAGCAGCCCGATGAGCGCGACGGTCGTCAGGGGAGTGATCTCGCTCGGCTTGACCACGAAGGTGTTGCCCGCGGCCAGAGCCGGGGCGATCTTCCAACTCGCCTGGAGGAGCGGGTAGTTCCAGGGCGCGATGAGCGCGCAGACGCCGACCGGCTCGTGCACGACGACGCTGTGGATCTCGGGCGACCCGGCGTCGACGACCCGGCCGCCGCTCTCGCCCACGACGAGGTCGGCGAAGTAACGGAAGGCGTCGCTCACGCAGTCGACGTCGACCCGGCCCTCTTCCAGCGTCTTCCCGGCGTCACGGCTCTCCAGGAGGGTGATCTCCTCGCGGTCCCGCTGGAGCAGCTCACCGACGCGCCGCAGCAGCGCGGCCCGCTCGGCCACCGGGGTACGGGGCCACTCCCCCGAGTCGAACGCCGCACGGGCCGCCGCCACAGCGGCGTCGACGTCCGCGGCGCCGCCCTCGGCGACGACGGCGAAGGGCTTGGCGTCCGCGGGGTCGATGATCTCGCGTGTGGCACCGGAAGTAGCCGCCTGCCACTTTCCGTCCACATGAATGGTCTGTTGTGCCGACACGTCGCGTTTCGCCTTCCGTTCCCGATATGTTCCGCCAGTAAAGACCGGCGATCGGGAGCCCTCCCCCCAAGGGCGAGAACCATGCACAGAACATGGCCGAAAGTGCCCTGCATCACGAACGTTATAGATCAGACCTGGTCAAAAGTTGTCGCCCAGGGCGAAGTGACGGCCGTTTCCTCCGCCGTGCGGGCGAACGCCTCGGCCCGGGCCCGGGAGGCAGCCGGGGAGGCGACAGCGCCCCTGCCGCTCGCGACCGGCGTGGACAGCGCGGCACCGGGCACGACAACGCCCCCGGCGGCCGGTCGGACCGGCTGCCGGGGGCGTCGGCGCGTATCCGCGGAACGCGGAACGCGGAAATCAGATCAGGCCGAGCTCGCGCACCGCGTCGCGCTCTTCCTTGAGCTCCTGCACCGACGCGTCGATGCGCGCGCGGGAGAACTCGTTGATGTCCAGGCCCTGGACGATCTCGTACTTGCCGTCCTTGCAGGTCACCGGGAAGGAGGAGATGAGGCCCTCCGGGACGCCGTAGGAGCCGTCCGACGGGATGCCCATCGACGTCCAGTCGCCGGCCGCCGTGCCGTTGACCCACGTGTGGACGTGGTCGATGGCGGCGTTGGCGGCCGAGGCGGCCGAGGACGCGCCGCGGGCCTCGATGATCGCCGCGCCGCGCTTGGCGACGGTCGGGATGAAGGTGTCGGCCAGCCACTGCTCGTCGTTCACGACCTCGGCGGCGTTCTTGCCGGCGATCTCCGCGTGGAAGATGTCCGGGTACTGGGTCGCCGAGTGGTTGCCCCAGATGGTGAGGCGCTTGATGTCGGAGACCGGGGCGCCGGTCTTCTTCGCGAGCTGCGACAGCGCGCGGTTGTGGTCCAGGCGGGTCATCGCGGTGAAGCGCTCGGCCGGTACGTCCGGGGCCGCGGCCTGCGCGATGAGCGCGTTGGTGTTGGCCGGGTTGCCGACGACGAGGACCTTGATGTCGTCCGCGGCGTTGTCGTTGATGGCCTTGCCCTGCGGCTTGAAGATGCCGCCGTTGGCGGACAGCAGGTCGCCGCGCTCCATGCCCTTCGTGCGCGGGCGGGCGCCCACGAGGAGGGCGACGTTGGCGCCGTCGAAGCCGACGTTCGGGTCGTCGGTGATCTCGATGCCCCGGAGCAGCGGGAAGGCGCAGTCGTCGAGCTCCATGGCGGTGCCCTCGGCGGCCTTCAGGCCCTGTGGGATCTCCAGGAGACGCAGCTTGACCGGCACATCCGCGCCGAGCAGGTGGCCGGAGGCGATGCGGAAGAGCAGCGCGTAGCCGATCTGGCCGGCCGCGCCGGTGACGGTGACATTCACGGGAGTGCGGGTCATGGCGATCTCCGTAAGACAGCTGGCGGTGGGGGTCCCTGCCCCTCGTTGCTGGACATCCCCGGCACGCCCCGACTCCGGCGCCGGTCCGGCGGCTGAATCTTGACGTGAAGAGATATCCAGCGGTCAGGCTATCCGACCCGGGGGGCGACGATCTCCCGACCCCGTGTGGTGGAGCGCACATCCCCCCGAACGCGGGCGGCCGCCCGCGCAGGGGGGGAACGCGGGCGGCCGCCCACCGGGGTGCCGCGCACCCGTGGGGGGATGCCGCGCTCCTTCCCCGTGCGGGCGCGGGCATTCCCCTCTTCGCCGGTTATTCCTGAGGGGTGCAGCCCTTCGCGCCGGACGCCAGGGTCGCGCACGCCTTCGCGTCACCGGACCCGGCGACGGCGATCATGGGGGTGTACGCGTCCCTGTCCGCGTCGACCAGACCGTTCTGCCCCTTGGCGGTCCCGGCACCCGTGATCCGCAGCGTGTCGCCCACCGCCGCCCGGGTGATACGCGCCCACGCCGCCCCGCACGTCCTGCTGTACCGGACCTCGACGAGGGAGGTGCCCACGGTCGCGCTGGCCGTCGTCCTGGCGAACTCACCGCCGCAGCCCATGGTCTCCGGGTCCTTGCCCGTGCAGGCGTCGCCGCTGCACTCGACACCGAGGGGCAGCTCGGGGGCCGAAGTGGCCGGCCGGACCGTCGGCCTGTCCTTCACGACGGGATCCTTGTCCTCGCCGCCGGGGCCGGTCAGCAGTACGGCGGCCGCTATGACCAGGAGCGTGCCCACGACGCCCGCGAGGAACATCGTGACCTTCCGGTGCCCGCGCCGGCCGTCCGGCGAACCCGGCCCCGGGGCGGGGTCCGGACCCGGCCCCGGACCCGGCACCGCCCCCGGGCCCCGCCCCGGTTCCCTGCCGGTCGGCTGCCGCGGTATGCCGAAGTCCTGCGGCGTACGTGCGCCCGGACCCGTGCCGGCGGAGCCCGCGCCGGGGCCCGTTCCCGTACCGGCGGAGCCCCGGCCCGCGGCGGGGGCGGCCGGATCCGTGGTGGTGCGCCGGCCCGGCGTGCCGCCCTTGGCGGGCGCGGCGGTCCGGCCGGACCCGCCCAGGGCGGCACGCGCCTGCGAGATGCGGATCGCTTCCATGGTCATGTCGTGGCGCATCTCGGAACGGCTCCACGCGCGTTCCGCGAGCTCCCACATGGTGGTCAGGTGGACCGCGTTCGTACCGGTCGCCTCGGCCAGCGCGAGGACCGCGCCCTTGGGCGCGAGCAGCCGGCCGTTCAGATAGCGCTCCCAGGACGTCTTGCTGTAGCCCGTCCGGTCCGCCACCGCCGAGACGCCGAGTCCGCTCCGGTCGACGAGCCGGCGCAGCTGGTCGGTGAACTCCTTGACCTGAGGATCGAGCTCCTCCGGCAGATCCTTCCAACGAGGCATTGCTTCCCCCTTGTCCCCCCGTACGTGCCCGATGTGCCCCGTGCTCCCGCGTCCCCTGCCGGACCCTTCACGGTCCGTGGTCCGGACTACCCAAAGGGATGCGCGAAGCCAGGGTGTCAGTTCCTGGGGCAGGAGCGCACGGGAGCGTTCGGGAGTCCGGCGCGCTCCCCCTGCGCGCCCCCTCCCGGCTTCCCGGAGTGCCGTCCCCCGGTGGCGGCCCGGCCCGGCGGCCCCGGCCTCGGCCGCCGCCCCGCCGCCCCGTCACGTACGAGGAAGACCGGAGGCCGGAGGTCCCCGCCGCGTCCCTACCGCACCGTGAAGCGGACCGCCGACTCCAGGAACGGGAACTCCAGCCACGGACTGGGCTGGGCCATCAGCGCGAGTAGCACGATGACGGTGCCGAGCAGGCCGTACGTCGCCATGTCGGTGAAGCGCGAACGCACGGCCAGCATGCCCACGGACGGGACCAGCCGGCGCATCACGGCGCCGGAGATCAGGGCCAGGCCGATCAGCAGCGTGCCGATGCGGAAGCCGAGGCCGAACGCGTCGACCGCGACGAGGAACAGCCCGAGCCCGGTCGCGCCGAGGACGGTCAGGAACGGCCACTGCCGGACCGGGGCCACGGCGTCCCCGGACGCGGCCCGTCCGCCGCCCTCGGGCCGCGCGGTGTCCCGGGTGAACATCGGGAAGCGCCGCGTGGTCCGGACGGGTCCGTCCGGACCCGGGGCGCTGACGACGCCCTTGGCCGCCGGCTCGGGCTCTTCCGTACCGAGGGCCTCTTCCGCGTCCCCGGCGCCCTCCGGACCGCGGGCGTCCTCCGGACCGCGGGCGTCCTCCGGACCGCGGGCGCCCTCCGGACCGCGGGCGCCCTCCGCGTCCCCGGTACCCTCCGCGCCTCCGGTGCCCTCCGTGTCGCGCGCGACCGCCTCCACGGTGGCGTCCCCGGTGGCGGCCGGGTCGTCCGGGCTCGTACCAGCACCCATGGGTGGCGCTTCCTTCCCGCTCAGCTCGCGGCGGAGTCGGCGTCGGCGGCGGAGCGCTCCGCCGCCTCGACGACGTTGACCAGCAGCTGGGCGCGGGTCATCGGGCCGACACCGCCCGGGTTCGGGGCGACCCAGCCGGCGACCTCCGCGACGCCCGGGTGGACGTCTCCGACGATCTTGCCGTCCTCGTCCCGGCTGACGCCGACGTCGAGCACGGCCGCGCCCGGCTTGACGTCCTCGGGCTTGATCAGGTGCGGCACACCCGCCGCGGCGATGACGATGTCCGCCTGCCTGAGGTGCGCGGACAGGTCACGCGTGCCGGTGTGGCACTGGGTCACCGTCGCGTTCTCGGACTTGCGGGTCAGCACCAGCGGCATCGGGCGGCCGATGGTGATGCCGCGGCCGACGACCACGACGTTCGCTCCGTTGATCTCCACGCCGTGGTGGCGGAGCAGCTGGACGATGCCGTACGGCGTGCACGGCAGCGGGCCGGGCTCGCCGATCACGAGCCGGCCGAGACTCATCGGGTGCAGGCCGTCGGCGTCCTTGGCCGGGTCCATCAGCTCCAGGACGCGGTTGGTGTCGATGCCCTTGGGGAGCGGGAGCTGGACGATGTAGCCCGTGCACTCCGGGTTCTCGTTGAGCTCCCGCACCACCGCCTCGATCTCCTCCTGGGAGGCGGTCGCGGGCAGTTCGCGCTGGATCGACGCGATGCCCACCTGGGCGCAGTCGCGGTGCTTGCCCGCGACGTACCACTTGCTGCCGGGGTCGTCACCGACCAGCACGGTGCCGAGCCCGGGGACGACGCCCTTGGACTTCAGAGCCGCCACGCGGGCGGTCAGGTCGGACTTGATCGCGGCTGCGGTGGCCTTGCCATCGAGAATCTGGGCGCTCATGTCCCCATCCTCGCGGATGGACCCGCCCGGGTTCCAATCAGGCCCCGGCGGCCGCACGCGCCGCGGCCTCCGGGCGGCCCCGAGGTTGCACTTGCACAACACATACGAATACCCGCTGGACAAGGAGACGAGTGGCCTACAACGATGATCCGCGCAGTGCCGCGGGCAGCGGCGGGGGGCAGAACCGGTTCGTCGAGCAGAATTCCTTCCGCGCCGGCCGCGTCGTCCCCAGCACTTCCAACGGAGGAACACCGCCATGAGCTTCGGCGACCCGAACAATCCGTACGCGCAGGGTCAGCAGGGCGGCCAGCAGGGCCAGCCCGGCTACGGCTACCCGCAGCAGGCCCCCCAGGGCGTGCCGCCCCAGGGCCAGCAGCCCGGTTACGGCTATCCGCAGGCTCCGCCGGTGCAGCAGCAGTACGGCGGCTACCCGGGCATGCCGCAGGAGATGCCGGGCGGCGTGAAGGCCGCCCGCGTCATGCTGTACGTCATCGCGGGCTTCCAGGTCATCGGCGCGATCCTCTTCGGGCTCACCGCCGTCACGATCAGCGCGGCCAAGGACGAGCCGTCGCTCAGGAACGACGTCCAGTTCCAGGAACTGGCGGACATGTCGTCCGGCGCGCTGTGGGGCGGCACCGTCCTGGTCCTGCTGTGGGGCGTGCTCGCGATCTTCCTCGCCGTGAAGTTCGGCAGCGGCGGCAACGGCATCCGCATCACCACCATAGTGTTCGGCGCGATCACCGCTCTGCTCGGTATCTACCCGTTCATCCTGGTCGGCCTGGTCCACACGGTCCTGGCCGTCCTGATCATCGTGTTCCTCGCCAAGTCCGACGGCGGACAGTGGTTCAACCGTCAGCGCGCGTAACGCGCAGGGCGCGGGCGGACACGCCCGGACGACGAAGGCCGCAGTCCCCGTGGGGACCGCGGCCTTCCGTCATCAGTGGAAGAAGTGGCGCGTGCCGGTGAAGTACATCGTCACGCCCGCCTTCTTCGCGGCCTCGACGACCTGCTCGTCACGGACCGAACCGCCCGGCTGGACCACGGCCCTGACCCCGGCGTCCAGCAGGATCTCCAGCCCGTCCGGGAACGGGAAGAACGCGTCGGAGGCGGCGTACGCCCCCTGGGCGCGCTCCTCGCCCGCGCGCTCCACCGCGAGCTTCGCGGAGTCGACGCGGTTGACCTGGCCCATGCCGACGCCGACGGACGCGCCGCCCTTGGCGAGCAGGATCGCGTTGGACTTCACGGCGCGGCAGGCGCGCCAGGCGAAGGCCAGCTCGGCGAGTTCGCCGTCGGAGAGCGCCTCGCCGGCGGCGAGCGTCCAGGTGGACGGGTCGTCGCCCTCGGCCTGGAGCCGGTCGGTGACCTGGAGCAGCGCGCCGCCGTCGATCGCCTTGACCTCGATCTCCTCGGAGGGGGCGTCGGGGCAGACCAGCACGCGGATGTTCTTCTTGCGGGCCAGCACCTCGACGGCGCCGTCCTCGTACCCCGGGGCGACGATGACCTCGGTGAAGATCTCCGCGACCTGCTCGGCCATCGCCACCGACACCGGCCGGTTGACGGCGATCACGCCGCCGAAGGCGGACAGCGGGTCGCAGGCGTGCGCCTTGCGGTGCGCCTCGGCGACGTCCGCGCCGACGGCGATGCCGCACGGGTTGGCGTGCTTGATGATCGCGACACAGGGCTCGGTCTGGTCGTACGCGGCGCGGCGCGCGGCCTCCGTGTCCGTGAAGTTGTTGTACGACATCTCCTTGCCGTGCAGCTGCTCCGCCTCGGCGAGGCCGCCCGTGCCGGAGGTGTAGAGCGCCGCGGGCTGGTGCGGGTTCTCGCCGTACCGCAGAACATTCTTCCGCTCGTACGTCGAACCGAGGAAGTCCGGGAAGCCGCTGTCGTCCGCCGCCGCGTAGTCGGCGGCGAACCAGGAGGCGACCGCCACGTCGTACGCCGCCGTGTGCTGGAAGGCCTCGGCCGCCAGACGCCTGCGGGCCGTCAGGTCGAAACCGCCGTCCTTGACCGCGTCGAGGACATCGGCGTACCGCTCGGGGCTGGTGACGACCGCGACCGACGGGTGGTTCTTGGCCGCGGCGCGGACCATCGACGGGCCGCCGATGTCGATCTGCTCGACGCACTCGTCCGCGCTCGCGCCGGAGGCGACGGTCTCCTTGAACGGGTAGAGGTTGACGACCACCAGGTCGAACGGCTCCACCCCCAGCTCCTCCAGCTGCGCGCGGTGCGCGTCGAGGCGCAGGTCGGCGAGGATGCCGGCGTGGACGCGCGGGTGCAGCGTCTTGACGCGGCCGTCCAGGCACTCGGGGAAGCCGGTGAGCTCCTCGACCTTGGTGACCGGGACACCGGCCGCGGCGATCTTCCCGGCGGTGGAGCCGGTGGAGACCAGGGTGACGCCCGCCTCGTGCAGGCCGCGGGCCAGCTCTTCGAGGCCCGTCTTGTCGTAGACGCTGACCAACGCGCGGCGCATCGGCCGCTTCGTACCTTCGGCGGTCACTGGATAACTACCTTTCGTCCCTCGATGTGATAGCCGTTACGGGCCAGGCGCCCCACGACATCGACGAGCAGCCGTCGCTCGACTTCCTTGATGCGCTCGTGCAGAGCGGCACCACCGTCTTCGTAGTCCTCGTCCCGGACCTCGACCACGCCCTGCGCGATGACCGGGCCGGTGTCGACGCCGTCGTCGACGAAGTGGACGGTGCATCCGGTGACCTTCGCGCCGTACGCGAGTGCGTCGCGCACGCCGTGGGCCCCGGGAAAACTGGGCAGCAGGGCGGGGTGGGTGTTCACGACCCGGCCGCCGAAGCGCGCGAGGAACTCCTTGCCCACGATCTTCATGAAGCCGGCCGACACGACCAGATCGGGCTCGTACGCCGCCGTGGCCTCGGCCAGCGCCAGGTCCCACTCCTCGCGCGAGGAGAAGTCCTTCACGCGGCGGACGAAGGTCGGCACTCCGGCGCGCTCGGCGCGCTCCAGACCCACGATCCCCTCCCGGTCGGCGCCGACGGCCACGATCTGCGCGCCGTACGCGGCGGGGTCGTCACCGATGGCGTCGAGCAGGGCCTGGAGGTTCGTACCGGAGCCGGAGACCAGCACGACGATGCGGGCCGGCGCGCCGGAGGCACGGGGGGAGACGGTCTGCGAAGGGGGCGGGGAGGCCACGGCGGGTCTCTTTCTCGCGGATGGTGCGGCTTGTGTGGTCGTACGAACGAATCGAGCCTCCCGATACGGGGAACTCTACGAAGACGCCAACCGTCGGCAACGATACCGGCACACCGAGCGGCCCCCACGGGACGGGTGCGTGGCCGGGAGGTAGCGTCAGGGGACAGGAGTCCGTCCGCGGACGGCGACCATCCGTCTCCGGACGGGAACAGACGACACACAAGGACCCTCTGTGCACCGGGTCCGAGGGGAAGACGTTCACCAGATGACGGACCGACGCCGCCGCGCGGCTCTCCGCCTCCCGCTGTCCGAGACGTACGCCGGACAGCGGGGTTCTCAGTGGCTGCTGCGGGAACGCCAGTCCTCGTCGACGCCGTCGCCGCAGGGGGACGACAACCCCTTCGCGCCGCCCCCCGAGGGACGGCCCGACGAGCCGTGGCGGCCGCGCGAGCCGGCGAACGGCGGTGGCCACGACGACGGGGGCGAGCCCTCGCAGGGCGACCGGTGGAGCCCCCGCCAGCCGGGCCGCCAGGGCGGCGGATGGGGCGGACGCCAGAGCAGCCCCGAGGGGCCGGGCGGCCAGGGCGGCGGAAACAACACGGGGCTGCGGTGGGATCCCACGGACCCGGCGCAGCGCCGGGCGCGCTACGCGCTGCTCTCCGGCATGTGGGCGTTCTTCTTCGCGCTGTTCGACCTCCCCGAGGTCGCGCTGCTGCTGGGAGCGCTGGCGCTGTACTGGGGCATCAGCTCGCTGCGCGCGAAGCCGCGTCGGGGGCAGGGCCAGGGCGCGGCGGCGGGCGCCGTCGCGCCGGCCACGCCCGTGCAGGTGCCGGCGCCGACGGCCGGCAGCACGAAGCCGCAGACGACGGCGGCGGTGAGCGGCCTGGTCACGGCGGCGCTCGCGCTCGTGATCGTGGCGACGACGTTCACGGTGCAGCTGGTCTACCGCGACTACTACACGTGCGTACAGGACTCCCTGACCCAGTCCGCGCAGGTGTCCTGCAACGAACTGCTTCCGAAGTCCCTGCGCCCGGTCTTCGGCGTGAAGGAGTAGTCCCGGGCCGCGGGACGCCCCCGCTCTACGGCGGCGGGAGCGCGGCGGACGCCCCGTCCGCCGCGCTCCCGGGCCCCTCCGCCACCGCCCACCCCACCTCGCGCGCACCGCTGTCGTGCCAGTCCACCTGCGTACTGGCCGAGGGATCGCCGACGGGGAAGAAATCGGCTTCGCCGTCGTACGGCCCGGCGTCCGGCGGCGTCGTCCCGCGCCACGGGCGGGAGGTGCGGTCGCGCAGGCGCCACGCGCGCAGGGCGAGCGCGCCCGGGACACCCAGCGTCACCGTCCACACCAGCGCCGCACCGCCCGTACGCCACCACACCGGCCCGAACTCCGACAGCGCGCCCGCGCCCAGCGGACCGCCCGCCGGCACCGCCAGTACCGCCATCGCCACCGCGCACCCCACGCCGGCCAGAGCGGCCGCGAGGGCCGTCTCACGGGCGGTCCAGGCTTCCTCCCGTACGGCGAAGGGGGGTACGGCCGTGCGTACCGTGAACCACGCGACCGCGGCCGCCGCCGCGACCGGCACGGCCAGCGTCGCCCAGGCGGCCGGCGCCGTTCCCCCACCGGCCGGAACCGCCGCGAGCAGCGGGAAGTCCGGCAGCGCCGGTGCCCCCACCACACCCAGCGGCGTGGCCGTCGCGCCCGCACCGAGGGCGAAACCGGGACCGAGCCCGTACGCGGCGCCCCACACGGCCACGTTCGGCGCGAGCGCCAGCATCAGCAGCACGAGCGCGAACTGCCCGGACCACACCCCCGCCAGCCGCAGGAACGCCCCCTGCGCCGCCCCCGCGTGCCACACCAGTGACGCCAGCGCGACCATCGCTCCGCCGCCCAGCAGCACCGCGGTCCCCGCTCCGGCGGCCCGCAGCGCGACCCTGAACCGGGAGCGCACCACGGCCGTCCGCACGCCCTGCGGCACCCAGTCCGGCAGCGGTCCGAGCGGGTGCCCGTTCGCCGTCCACACCCCGCCCGCCGCGCTCGCCGCCGCGACGACGGGCAGGTGCAGCACCGCGCTGAGCACCCCGGCGGGCAGCGGCCCGCCGTACGCGTACAGCAGCGCGGCAGCCCCCACCGCCGCGTAACCACCGGTGACACCGCACAGCACCACCCACGCCGACGGCCGCGGGCGCCCGTCCTGGGGCTCCAGCGCGTCGCGCGCGGCCCGGTGCGCGAGCCACACCGGCACCGCCGCGAGCAGCATCGGGGTCAGTCCCACGGGCGCGGGGACCCCGGACAGCGTGTCGTAGCGGACGAGCTCGGCCCCGTGGGCCAGCAGCCACAGCCCGGCGGCGGCGCGCAACGCCCCGCCGGGCCCGCTGTCGGGATACGGAGAGCTGATCCACAACACCGTCACCAGGACGGCGAGCGAACCGAGGCCGAGCCCCGCGGCGACCGCTCCCCGCACGAGACAGGCGGCCTGCGCCGAGGAACGGCTGTGCACGGACGGCAACCACGTACCGCGATGGGTCACTTGAGTCACCCGGACATGCTGTCAACGACACGCGCTTAATGCGTGTAACACGTGATCGACTGCCGTGTCGCTCAATATATGTTTATGTACTTTTTTGCCTGGTGCAGCGTTATGAGGGGATTTCATGACGCAGCGCACTGAATCCACCTCCGCCACCCCGCTGCCCTCCGCCATGGAACGGCGCAGGCTGCGCGAAGCGAAATCGCTGAGCCAGGAGCAGGTCGCCGCCGCTCTGGGCGTCACCCGCGAGACGGTCGCGTCATGGGAGTCCGGCCGGAGTAACCCCAAGCGCGACAAGCGTGCGGCGTACGCCGAGCTGCTCGCCTCCTCCGACGAGCCCCCCGCCGCGGCACCTGCGGTGCCGGGAGGGGACGTGCCGGGGCGCTCCCCGCAGGACGCCGAACGCAACGAGCCCGAAGAAGTCCCCGTACCCGAACGTTCGGCGCCCGAGGAGACGCCCCGGCGCGGCACCGGCCCCGAAGCCCCCGCACCAGCACCCGCACCCGCACCGCCCCAGGAACCAGAACCCGCCCCCGCACCCACCATCCCCACGCCCACCCCCATCCCCACACCACCCAGCAGCGAGCCCCCCGCCCCGCCACCCACCCCCGCCGATGCCTTCGACACCCTCTGCACCCGCTCCGCCCCCGCCGTCCTGGCCCAGACCTACCTCCTCACCGGAAGCCGGCGCCTCTCCCGCGAGTCCGTCGAGTACGCCTTCCACCTCGCCTGGCAGCGCTGGCCCGAGGTGGCCACCGACCGCGACCCGGCGGGCTGGGTCAGGGCAGTGGCGCACGAGTACGCGACCTCCCCCTGGCACCGGCTGCGCCTCACCCGCAAGCGCCCCGACCTGCCCCCCGGCGACCGCGACCGCCGGGTGCTGCTCGACGCGCTGCTGGCCCTGCCGCCCAGACACCGCCGCACCCTCCTGCTGTACGACGGCCTCGGCCTCGGCCTCCCCGACACGGCGGCCGAGACCGAGGCGAGCACCCGGGCCGCCGCGAACCGCCTGCTCAACGCGCGCGCCGTGGTCGCGCAGCGACTGCCGGCACTCGCGAACGCCCGCACCCCCGCCGAGCAGTCCGCGCTGTTCCACGAGCGCCTCAACGACCTCGCCGAGACCGGGCCGGTACCGCCCGTCGGGCTGCCGCCCGCCCGCGCCGTACGGAGGGGGAGCGAGCGCAGGACACGCTTCTGGACGCAGGCGACCGCCTGCTTCACCGCGGCGATCATCGGCGCCACAGGGTTCACCCTCACCACAGCGCCCACGCGGTACGAGCCCACGCCCGCGCCCGGCGAACCCGTCGGCGGCGTCCCGGTGTACGCCGGCCCGCAGACCCTCTCGCCCCAGGACGAGGAACTGCGCGACAAGCTCCGCACGGCTCCGACGAACGGCCCGCACCGCCTGGTCCCGGAAACCCACTGACCGGCTGACCGGCTGACCGGCTGACCGAACGCGAACGGGCCCGTACCCCCTCACCAGGGGATACGGGCCCGTACCGGACAGCCGGAGCGCGAACGCGAGCACAGAAGCAGGCGCAGAAGCAGGCGCAGGCGCCGGAGCGGCGTACTAGCCGGCCAGAATGGCGCGCGCCAGCTTGGCCGTCTCGGTCGGCGTCTTGCCGACCTTGACGCCCGCGGCCTCAAGGGCCTCCTTCTTGGCCTGTGCGGTGCCAGAAGAACCGGACACGATCGCGCCGGCGTGGCCCATCGTCTTGCCCTCGGGGGCGGTGAAGCCCGCGACGTAACCGACGACCGGCTTCGTCACGTTCTTCGCGATGTAGTCCGCGGCACGCTCCTCGGCGTCGCCACCGATCTCACCGATCATCACGATCAGGTCGGTGTCGGGGTCGGCCTCGAACGCCGCGAGGGCGTCGATGTGCGTCGTACCGATGACCGGGTCGCCACCGATGCCGACGGCGGACGAGAAGCCGATGTCACGGAGCTCGTACATCATCTGGTAGGTCAGCGTGCCCGACTTCGACACGAGACCGATGCGGCCGGGCTTGGTGATGTCGCCCGGGATGATGCCGGCGTTGGACTGGCCCGGGGTGATGAGACCGGGGCAGTTCGGGCCGATGATCCGCGTCTTGTTGCCCTTCGAGCCCGCGTACGCCCAGAAGGCGGCGGAGTCGTGGACGGCGATGCCCTCGGTGATCACGACGGCGAGCGGGATCTCGGCGTCGATCGCCTCGACGACGGCGGCCTTCGCGAAGGCCGGCGGCACGAAGAGGACGGACACGTCGGCGCCCGTCTTCTCCATCGCCTCCTTGACGGAGCCGAAGACCGGTACCTCGGTGCCGTCGAAGTCGACGGACGTGCCGGCCTTGCGCGGGTTCACGCCACCGACGATGTTGGTGCCGTCGGCCAGCATGAGCTTGGTGTGCTTCATGCCGGTCGCACCGGTCATGCCCTGGACGATGACCTTGGATTCCTTGGTCAGGAAGATAGCCATGGTGTTCTGACCTCGTCCCTTACTTCGCAGCCGCGAGCTCGGCGGCCTTGTCGGCCGCGCCGTCCATGGTGTCCACGCGCTGCACGAGCGGGTGGTTGGCGTCGGAGAGGATCTTGCGACCGAGCTCCGCGTTGTTGCCGTCGAGACGCACGACCAGCGGCTTGGTGACTTCCTCGCCCTTGGTCTTGAGCAGCTCCAGGGCCTGGACGATGCCGTTGGCGACCTCGTCACAGGCGGTGATGCCACCGAAGACGTTGACGAACACGGACTTGACGTCCGGGTCGCCGAGGATGATCTCCAGGCCGTTCGCCATGACCTCGGCGGAGGCGCCGCCACCGATGTCGAGGAAGTTGGCGGGCTTCACGTTGCCGTGGTTCTCACCGGCGTACGCGACGACGTCCAGGGTCGACATGACCAGACCGGCGCCGTTGCCGATGATGCCGACCTCGCCGTCGAGCTTGACGTAGTTGAGGTTCTTGGCCTTGGCGGCAGCCTCGAGCGGGTTGGCTGCGGCCTTGTCCTCGAGGGCCTCGTGCTCGGGCTGACGGAAGTCGGCGTTCTCGTCGAGAGACACCTTTCCGTCGAGCGCGATGATGCGGCCGTCGGCGACCTTCGCGAGGGGGTTGACCTCGACGAGGAGCGCGTCCTCGGCGACGAAGGTGTCCCACAGCGTCACCAGGACCTCGGCGACCTGCTCGGCGACCTCGGCCGGGAACTTCGCCTGGGCGACGATCTCGCGGGCCTTCTCGATGGTCACGCCCTCGACGGCGTTGACCGGCACCTTCGCGAGGGCCTCGGGGGTCTTCTCCGCGACCTCCTCGATGTCCATGCCGCCCTGGACGGACGCCATGGCGAGGAAGGTGCGGTTGGTCCGGTCGAGGAGGTACGAGACGTAGTACTCCTCCGCGATCTCCGGAGCGGTCTCGGCGATCATCACCTTGTGGACCGTGTGGCCCTTGATGTCCATGCCGAGGATGTCCGTCGAACGGGCAACAGCCTCGTCCGGGGTGGCGGCCAGCTTCACGCCGCCGGCCTTGCCGCGGCCACCGACCTTGACCTGGGCCTTGACGACCGACTTGCCGCCCATACGCTCGGTGGCCTCGCGCGCCGCCTCAGGCGTCTCGATGACTTCACCGGCCAGCACCGGTACACCGTGCTTGGCGAAGAGGTCCCTCGCCTGATACTCGAACAGGTCCACGCGCGTTCCGTCCTTGTGATCGCGGTTTTTTGTCTGCGTGGGCGTGCCGCGAGGGCAACGTGACAGCGCTGTCACAAGGGAGGCGTACACGGTGTCCGATACGCGGCATGTCCGTCTCGCAGGTTATCCCCGTGACCCGTGGGTCCGTAAATCGCAGATCACACCTGAGCGGTGATACCGGTCACAGGTCGCACGTGCGGCCCATCGGCGGAGACCGGCGGCGGACTGGCAACGGACCGGCGGCGGGCCCTCGGCGGGCGGGCCGCGGGCGCGGCGGCGGACACGCCGGGACACGGTGGCGGACACAGGGCCGGGCGGCCCCCACCCCAATGAGGACCGCCCGGGGGACTTCGAACCGCGTGTCGGACGCCGGGCTCAGATGCCCTGGGTCAGGTACGACGCGTACCCCGGCGTGACCGAGGAGACCGCGTCCTGGGCGCCGGAGACGGCGTTTCCGGCGAGCGGGGTCGAGGCGACCGTGCCCGACAGGTCCTGCGCGAACGGCTGGACCTCGGACACGACACCGCCCGCGAACGGCGTCACGTCGCCGACGACACCGTGCGCGAAGGTGTGGGCGCTGCCGCCGACGCCGTACGCGACCGGCTGGACGTGGTCGACGACGGTGTCGACGAGCGGCTGGACCGCGCCGACGACGCCGCCCACGAACGGGTGGACCTCGGAGACGACGCCGCCCGCGAACGGCGTCACGTCACCGACGACACCGTGCGCGAAGGGCGTCACGTCGCCGACCGCGCCCTGGGCGAGACCACCGACGTCACCGACCGCCTGCCCGGCGACCGGGAGCACGCCGTCCACGGCGCGAGCGGCGACGGGCGGCAGGGTGTCCTGGGCGACGGCGTGGGCGAGCGGGGTGGCGTCGGTGACCGCACCCTGGGCGTGGCCCTGCGCCCGGGCCGGCGCCTGCTCGGTCTCGGAGGCGAAGGCGGAGAGCGGACCGAAGAGGTAGTCGACCTCGTCCTGGACGTCGGCTATGGAGGGCGCTTCGGCCACGGAAGGGGAGGCGGGCAGGTCGTACGCCGGCAGCTGGGCCTCGGCGTACTGGTGGGCCTGCTCGGCGACACCCTGCACGTCGTGGTGGTGTACGTCGCGCTGCACGTCGTGCGCGGCGTGTGCGGCGTGTGCGGCGTCCTTGACGTCGACGTCCGCGACGTCGATGTCCGCGACGTCGATGTCCGTGGCCTTGACGTCCTCGACCGCGTCGGAAACCGCGTCCGGGGTGGACAGCGGCACCGAGACGGGCAGCTCGGCCGCACTGGCGGCAGCGGTACCGAGGGCCCACATACCGCCGGCGGTGGCGGCGACGGCGATGGAACGGCGGATGTTCTTGTTCATGCTTGCGTCAGATCCTTCGAATGCATTCGGCTGTCCGGAGATTTCCGGATGGCGGGCAGACCTGTCCCGCCCCCGCGCGGCAGGTCATTGAGCGGGGACGGTCTGCCCTAGCCGGGGAATTCGAGGATTTCGTGCGGCCTGTCGTACGTCGGCGCGGCCGTTGCCGGCAACGTGGCCCCACGCACCAGCGCGAACCGGATGCCGTCCGTGAACGCGGCCGCGTGCTGATCGCCGGAGCGCGGCGCGCTCCCGTCTCCGGCGGCCTGCCGGATGCCGTCACCGCACGGCCCGGCGGGTGCCTGCACGGGCGTCTCCCCGCACTTGGCACGGTCCGCGCTCCAGGGCGTGCCGCCGTGACGCCGGTCGGGGGCGTACGGGTAACCGCCCTCGCCCCCTGCGCTGCCGGCCAGGGCCGCAGTGTGGGCCGCGGGTCCGCTCCCGGCCCGCGGCGCCCGGTCGCCGGAGTCCTGGTGCGCGGAGTTCGCGGACTTCCCCGGCGCTGCGGGCACTTCGGATCCGGGTGTTTCGGGTTCGGGTGCTTCGGATCCGGGTGCCTCGGACGCGGGTGCCCCGGGTCCGGGTGCCTCGGACGCGGGCAGCTCAGGCACCGGCAATTCCGGTACCGGAAGTTCAGGCACCGGCGCCACGATCACCGGCAGCGCGGGCACGGCCGGCCGATGCCCGGTGACACGGTCCTTCAGCTCACCGACCGGCCGGACGGCGCGCCGTACGGCCTCGGCCACCGGCTCTGCCGCCTCACGCACGGCCTGAGCGGCCTCGCCCACCACCGGCTCCGGCAGCTCCGGCTTCAGTACCGGGGCCACGACAGCGGTGGCGTCGTGGGGCAGCAGCGGTGTCTCGACGGCGTGCGCCTGCCCGCCCCACAAGAAGCCCAGCGCCAGCAGGCCGCCCAGGAACAGCACCACCCGCAGCGCACGCCTCCGGCCCGCCCGGCGCGGTACGCGCGGGGCGGTGATGGGGAGAGCAACCACGGCAGTCAAGATGAACGGCGCCTTCGCAAGGGTTCGCAGGGGTCGCAAGGATTGCAGGGATTCGCAGGAGTGCGCGAAGCCCGCAGAGGAACGGAACGACGGCAGATGCTCGCACGAGCCTCCTGGGGTCGCGCAAGTCGCCCCCCGCTAATGACTGGACATGTCCGGTATGGGTAGCGGTCGTTTCTCGATCGCCGCGGCCATCACCTCCGGAAAAAGGTCCGGCGTACAGGCGAAGGCAGGGGCGCCGAGGGCCGCCAGGGCCGCCGCGTGCTCGCGGTCGTAGGCGGGGGCGCCTTCGTCGGAGAGCGCGAGCAGGGCGACGAACTGCACGCCCGACGCCTTCATCGCCGCGACCCGCTTCAGCATCTCGTCCCGTATGCCGCCCTCGTAGAGGTCGCTGATGAGGACGACCACGGTGTCGGCGGGCCGGGTGATCTGCGACTGGCAGTACGCGAGGGCGCGGTTGATGTCCGTACCTCCGCCCAGCTGGGTGCCGAAGAGGACGTCGACCGGGTCGTCCAGCTCGTCGGTGAGGTCGACGACGGCGGTGTCGAAGACGACGAGACGGGTGTTGATCGCGCGCATGGACGCCAGGACCGCGCCGAAGACCGACGCGTAGACGACGGACGCGGCCATCGACCCCGACTGGTCGATGCACAGGACGACGTCCTTCTTCACGGACTGCGACGCCCGCCCGTATCCGACGAGCCGTTCGGGTACGACGGTCCCGTACTCGGGGAGGTAGTTCTTGAGGTTGGCCCGGATCGTCCGGTCCCAGTCGATGTCCCGGTGACGGGGGCGGCTGACGCGGGCGCTGCGGTCGAGGGCGCCGGTGAGCGTGGCCCGGGTGCGGGTCGCGAGGCGCTTCTCCAGGTCCTCGACGACCTTGCGCACGACGACGCGTGCCGTTTCCCGGGTCGTCTCGGGCATCGCCTTGTTGAGCGAGAGCAGCGTCCCGACGAGATGGACGTCCGCCTCGACGGCCTCCAGCATCTCCGGCTCCAGGAGCAGCGCCGACAGCCCCAGGCGCTCTATGGCGTCACGCTGCATGACCTGCACGACGGAGCTCGGGAAGTACGTACGGATGTCGCCGAGCCAGCGCGCCACGGACGGCGCGGAGGCACCGAGCCCGGCCGAGCGGCCGGCCGGACTGCCGCCGGAGCGGCCGGCGTCGCGCCCGCCGTAGAGCGCGCCGAGCGCACCGTCCATGGAGGCGTCCCGTCCGGCGAGCGCACACCCGGTTCCGTCGCCCCCCTCCGCGCCCAGCACCAGCCGCCAGCGCCGCAGCCGCTCCCCGCTCCCGTCGTTCGCCTTCACGTCCCCCGCCTTCACGTCTCCCGCCTTCTCGTCCCCGCTCAGGCTCGCGCTCACGTTCATCGGGCCTCCCCCGCCGGTTCGTCGTGGTCCGTGCCCAGCAGGAGCCGCAGCACCGGCAGCACGGCGTCGGCGCGCTCCGCGTCGAGTCCGGGGCCGAAGCCGGGCGCACCGGCCTCCGTCCGCGCCGGGCGCGCGGCGGACGGGCCGCGCCGGACCAGTTCGCCCAGCGTGCGCCGCACTCCCGGCTCGTACGCCGAGAACGTGCGGCGCAGCAGGGGCAGTACGTCGGTGAACGCCTCGTCCGGCACACCGGTCAGCCAGGTGTCCACGAGACCGAGGAGCCGTTCGTCGTGCACGAGGAGCATTCCTCCGCCGGAGGCGCCGCCGACGAAGCCCTCGATCCAGGCCGCGGCGTCGGCCGGCGGGGTGCCGGGCGAGAGGGCCAGCCCCATGAGGCGCGCCGCCTCGTCCTCCGCGAGCCGCCCGTCGTCCAGCAGCAGCCGCACCGCCCGGCCCCGGATCACCCCGCCGACGGCGTCCCGCCCGGCGAGCGTGCGGAGCACCGACGCCCAACGTCCGCGCAGGTCACCGAGGTTGCCGAGATCGCCCGGTCCGGCACCGGCAAGGAGGCCGATCGCCGTGTGGACCGCGTCGAGGTGGCGGCGCATGTCCGCCGCACCGTCCGCGTCGAGACCGGTGCAGGCGGGCGGCAGCCCCACGCAGATCCGCTCGGCGAGACCCACCGCGACCTCGCCCAGCGCGACCGTGTCCGTGCCGCGCACATCGCCGTACCGCAGGGAACGGGCGAGCGCGGGCAGGGCCTGGGCCAGGTGGCCGACGTCCGCGTCCAGCGCGGCGCGGTCGGCGAGGGCCCGCATCACCACGGGCAGGGCGTCGGGCAGCCCGGCCAGCAGGCACCGCTCGGCGAGGGCGGTGACGTCGGCGAGCACGGTGGCCGACACGGCCTGGGACTCGGCCTTGGCGGTGGCCGCGGAGAGCACCGTGGTGCCCCACACCCCGGCCTCCGCGACCCGTACCGAGAGTTCGGGCTCCCAGCGCAGCCGCCAGGTCTCCCGGAACGTCCCCGTGCTCCCCCGCGCCGCGGCCGGCTCGCCCCAGCCGACGGACAGGAGCCGCAGCCGGTGCAGCAGCAGGCTGCGCGCCGCGTCGGTGTCCTTGCGCAGGTCGAGTTCGAGCTCCCGTTCCCGCGGCTCCGGCTTGAGCCGCAGGCTGCGCTGGGTCCGGGTGAGGTCGCGTTGCAGCGGTACGGCGGGCGCCGTGTCCGGGACCTCGCCGAGTACGTCGCCGACGACGAGCCTGTCGTGCACGAGCGCGAGCGGTACGTCGGAGCCCTCGCACATCACGGCCCGGACGGCGTCGGTCGCTTCGGTGAGCCCCGCGAGCGGGCGGCCGCGCAGGGCGGCGAGCGTCCCGGCGAGCCGGACGGCCTCGATGACGTGGGCGGGGGAGACCATCCGGTCCTCGTCCCGCAGCAGCCCCGCGACCTTGGTCATCCAGCGTTCGACAGGGCGGTCGGGGGCGCCGAAGAGGTGCCCGTACCAGCCGGGCGACTCGATGCCCGCGCCGTACCCGCTGCGCCGGGCCAGCCTGCGGTGGGTCCAGGGCACCCAGGTCATCTCGGCCTTGACCTTGGGCAGGCCCTTGAGCAGTGCCCGGTCGGCGGTGACGGTCGAGACCTTCGCGCCGAGTGCCGGCAGGTGCCACGCGCCGCAGACGACGGCGAAGCCGTCGCCGAACTCCTTGCGCGCGGAACGGAGCTGGAGCCTCATGTACGCCTCGCGCATCCGGTCGCGGGTGTGCCCGCCGTCTCCGTACGTCTCGCGCAGGGCGCCCATGGCCTCGGCGAGCGCCTCGAACGGCGCGAACGGACCGGCTTCCCCGCCGCTGTCCCCGTCCCCGGCCCCGGCCCCGTTCCCGCGGTGCTCGACCACGTCCTCCCACCACCGCTCCGGATCGTCGTACCCGGCGGCCTCCGCGAGCACTCCGACCGGGTCGACGGCGAGGGACTCCGCCGGCTCGCCCTCCGCGTCCCCCTCCCCCGCCCCTTCCCTCTCGTCCTCCGCCAGTGCCAGGGAGTGCGCCGCCGGAAGGTCGATGAAGCGGACCGGCACGCCGTGTCCCAGAGCCCACCGGATCGCGACCCACTCGGGGGAGAACTCGGCCAGCGGCCAGAACGCGGCCCGCCGCGGGTCGTCGGTGACGTGCGCGAGGAGGGCCACGGGCGGGCGCATCGCCTCGTCGGCCGCGAGCGGCAGCAGGGCATCGCCCTCGGGCGGCCCCTCGATCAGTACGGCCCGGGGCCGCGCGGCGTCGAGCGCCCCGCGCACCGCACGGGCCGAGCCGGGCCCGTGGTGGCGCACGCCCAGCAACAGCGGGCCGGACGTCATCCCGAGACCTCCCGGCAGGCGCGGTAGAAGTCCTTCCAGCCGTCCCGTTCGCGGACGACCGTCTCCAGGTACTCCTGCCAGACGACGCGGTCGGCCGCCGGGTCGCGCACGACCGCGCCGAGGATGCCGGCCGCCACGTCGCCGGAGCGCAGCACACCGTCCCCGAAGTGCGCGGCGAGGGCCAGGCCGCCGGTGACGACGGAGATCGCCTCGGCCGTGGACAGCGTGCCCGAGGGGGACTTGACCTTCGTGCGGCCGTCGGTTGTGACGCCGTCGCGCAGCTCGCGGAAGACGGTGACGACGCGCCGGATCTCGTCGAAGCCGTCGGGGGCGGCCGGCAGGTCGAGGGAGCGCCCTATCTGGCCGACGCGCCGCGCCACGATGTCGACTTCGGCCTCCGCCGTCTCGGGCAGCGGCAGTACGACGGTGTTGAACCGGCGGCGCAGCGCGCTGGAGAGGTCGTTGACCCCGCGGTCGCGGTCGTTGGCGGTGGCGATGAGGTTGAAGCCGCGGACAGCCTGCTGCTCCTGTCCCAACTCGGGGATGGGCAGGGTCTTCTCCGACAGGATCGTGATCAGGGTGTCCTGCACGTCGGCCGGGATGCGGGTGAGTTCCTCGACCCGCGCGGTCATGCCGTCGGCCATGGCCCGCATGACGGGACTGGGCACGAGCGCGTCGCGGCTGGGCCCGTGCGCGAGCAGCCGGGCGTAGTTCCAGCCGTAGCGGATGGCTTCCTCGGGCGTCCCCGCCGTGCCCTGCACGAGCAGGGTCGAGTCGCCGCTGACGGCGGCGGCGAGATGCTCGGACACCCAGGTCTTGGCGGTGCCGGGGACACCGAGCAGCAGCAGTGCCCGGTCGGTGGCGAGCGTGGTGACGGCGACTTCGACGATCCGGCGCGGCCCCACGTACTTGGGTGTGATCACCGTGCCGTCGGGCAGGGTCCCGCCGAGCAGGTACGTGGCCACGGCCCACGGCGAGAGCAGCCACCTGGCGGGCCGCGGCCGGTCGTCGGCCGCGGCCAGCGCCTTGAGCTCGTCGGCGAACGCGTCCTCGGCGTGCGGCCGCAGGGCCTCGCCGGTGTCCGTACGTGCGACGGCATTGGTTTCGGGCACGGTCATGGATCCCCCTCCAGATTTCCCGGATGTGGGATCCACCGTGCACCACGCCACTGACAACCGGCCGTAGCCGCAGGTCAGGGCCCAAAGGGCAGCCTGCGGAAGTTACTGCGCGATCGGGGAGACCGCGATGCAGCCGAGCAGGGCCTTCTCGCCGGTCGCCTCCTTGATCGTCTTGCCCTTGTAGACGACCTTGCAGGTCAGGTCGGCGGTGTCCGTGATGCTGATCGGGGACACGGCGGGCGGCATGATGCCGCGCAGCGTGACCGTCTTCTTCCACGGCAGCGCGGGCTTCTTGACCGACACCATCTTCGGGTCCATGGCCGAGCCCCCACCGCCCGCGTACTCGATGGACTCGACGGCCTTGCCGGTGACCTCGTACGTGACCTCGTACTTCTCGTCGATGGCCTTGTCGACCTGCTCGACACCCTCGTCCTTGGCGGCTTCGGTCACCTCGGAGCAGGCGCCCAGGCCGAACGTGAGGCCGGTGACGGCGGCGGCGCAGACAGCGGTACGAACGATGCGGTTCATGTGTGATCCCCCCGGATCTGTAGATAAGGAGATCGCACCCAATCGCAAAGGCGAAGTCAAGTCAAATTGCGACCAGTTCCGCGAATTCGCAGGTCAACGCCGATTGTCAGTGGTGGCCCGTAGCGTCTTCCCCATGAATCAGCAGGGGGTGCGCTGGACTGCGGAACAGGTGCTGGCCTTGGCTCCTGACGACGCGTCACGCAGAGCGGGAAGCAGGCTCGGCACGGCCGGGCCGTGGTCGGAGGCCGGAAGCAGCGGTTCGGGGGCCGTGTGGGGGCTGTGCAAGGGCAGCGGCAGCACGCCCTACCGGACGGTGGTCGACACGACGGGCGCCGGCCCCGCCTGCAAGTGCAGCTGCCCGAGCCGGAAGTTTCCGTGCAAGCACGCGCTGGGTCTGCTGCTGCTCTGGGCCGCGGACGAGGCGGCCGTGCGGGACACAAAGACGCCGCCGGACTGGGCCGGGGAGTGGGTGGAGGCCCGCAGGAGACAGGCCGGGCAGAAGCGGGACCGGGGCAGGGCGGACGGCGCCTCGGGCCCGTCCGCCGGGGCGGCCGGATCCGAGGCGGTGAAACGCAGGGCCGAGCAGCGCGCCGAGCGGATCACCCTGGGGGCCGCGGAGCTGGAGCAGCGCCTGACCGACCTGCTGCGCGGCGGTCTCGCCACCGCCGAGCAGACGGGTTACGGGCTGTGGGAGGAGACGGCCCGCCGCATGGTCGACGCCCAGGCTCCGGGACTGGCCGCGCGGGTGCGGGAGCTGGGTGCCATACCGGCGTCCGGGCCCGGCTGGCCCGCGCGGCTGCTGGAGGAGTGCGCGCTGCTGCACCTGCTGGACGCGGCCTGGCTGGGCCGCGACCGGCTGCCGGAGCCGCTGGCCGCCACCGTGCGGACACGCGTCGGCCTCACCGCGCCCGCCGGGGGCCCGCCGGTCCGGGACCACTGGCTGGTGCTCGCCCAGTACGACACCGCCGACGGCAAGCTGGTCACGCGCCGCATATGGCTGCACGGCAGGGAGTCCGGGCGTACGGCGCTGGTGCTGTCCTTCGGCGCGGGGGGCCGCGCGCCCGAAGTCGCCCTGCCCGCAGGTCTGATGCTCGACGCCGAACTCACGTACTACCCCGGCGGGGGGCAGCTCAGGGCGGACGTGGGCGAACGGTTCGCCCACCCGGTCCCGATCGACGCCCCGCCGCCCGGCATCGGCAGCGCCGAAGCGGTCGGCGCCTACGGGAGGGCCCTGCGCGACGACCCGTGGCTCGGCTCCTGGCCGGTGACCCTGGGCCGCGTCGTACCGGTCCCCTCCGGTGACACCTGGCAACTGGCCGACGCGGAAACGGATTCGGCCCTGCCCGTCGATCCCGCGGCACTGTCCCGCCCCGGGCTGTGGAAGCTCGTCGCCCTGTCGGGCGGCGGCCCCGTCACGGTCTTCGGCGAGTGCGGCCACCGCGGCTTCACTCCGCTGACGGCCTGGGCCGACGGCTCGGCGGAAACCGTTCCGCTCGTCGAAACCTGACCGTACGGAGGGACCGATGACCATCCACACCGTCAACACCGGCCACACCACCAGCACGGCGGCGGACGCCACGGCCGCGACCGCCTGGGAAGAGCTCGTCACCACCGCGCTGCTGGGCACCGACCGCCGTACGCCGCCACCCGGCGCCGCGGCACCCGGCAAGGACGCCCCGGCCGCGCTGCTCGACGCCGCCGCGCGGCAGACCGTACGCCGCAGGGCGGGGCTGCTCCCGGCACGCGCCGCGGCACGCCCCGGGCCCGCGCCGCACGATCCGCGCCCCCCGCTGCCCGCGGCCGCCCGCCGCCGGCTCGCCCAGCTGCTGGCCGGCCGGTCCCCGTCCCCCGCCGCCGGCGGGCGGCGCGGCACCGCCCCCGACCTCACCGAGCTGCTCCCCCAGTGGCTCGGCGCCGCGAACCGGCACCGTTTCCAGGCACCGCCCGCCCTGCTCCCCGCGCTGCTGGACGCCGCCCGGGCCCGTACCGACCTGCGGCCGCAGGCTCTCGCCTTCGCCGGGCCGCGCGGGCTGTGGCTGGCCCGGTTCAACCCGGACTGGCGGTTCGCGCTGCGCGGCGCGTCGGGCGGCACCGCGCTGCCCGACCCCCGGGACGCGGCGGCCGTGCGGCAGCTGTGGGACGAGGGCCTGTTCGCGGAGCGCGTCGGCCTCCTCGCCGCCGTCCGCGCCCACGATCCGGGCGCCGCGCTCGCGCTGCTCGCCGCCACCTGGCCCACCGAGCGCGCCGAGGACCGTCTGATGTTCCTGGACTCCCTGCGCACCGGCCTCTCGGGCGCGGACGAGCCCTTCCTGGAGCAGGCCCTGTCCGACCGCAGCCGCAACGTGCGGGCCACCGCCGCCGAGCTGCTCTCCGCACTGCCCGGTTCCGCGCTGGCCGCCCGGATGGCCGCCCGCGCCACCACCTGCGTCAGCCTGGACCGCTCCGGCCGCGCGTCCGGCGGCGAGCGCATCTGTGTGGAGGCCCCGCACGAATGCGACGCGGACATGCAGCGCGACGGCGTGTCGCCCAGACCGCCGGCGGGGCGGGGCGAGCGGTCCTGGTGGCTGGGTCAGCTGGTCGAGTCCGCGCCGTTGCACGCCTGGCAGCACCGGTTCGGCGGCCGTACGCCGCAGGAGATCGTGGCCCTGCCCGTGGGCGACGGCTGGAAGGACGAGCTGCACGCCGCCTGGTGCCGCGCCGCGGTGCGCCAGCGGGACGCCGCCTGGTCCCGCGCCCTGCTCGGCGCGCCGTCCACACCGCCGGCCACCGGCCCCGGCACGTCGTCCCTCGCCGAACGCGCGAAGCTGCTGGCCACCCTGGAGGACGGCGAGCGGGCCGAGTGGGTGGCCGCGTTCATCGCGGCGCACGGCCTCTCCGAGGCGTTCCAGCTGCTCGGGGTGTGCACCGTGCCCTGGGCGGAGACGCTCGGCCGCGCGGTGATCGACGCACTCGACATCGCGCGGGACGCGGGGAGCTACCCCTGGAGCTTCAGCGGGGTCATGGGCCTGGCGGAGCGCTGCCTCGACCCCGGCGAGGCCGACCGCCTGGAGATCCTCACGGCGACACCGGACGAGCAGGAGGACGCGTCACCCGGGGCGGGCGGCTACTGGTCGGAAGCGTTCCAGCGCCTCGTCGGCACCCTGCGCCTCAGGGCCGCGATGCTCGCGGAGCTGTCGGACGCCTCCGCCCCGGCCGCCGGACGGGCCGGACCTTCCGGCCCCCCCGGCGCCCGAGGGGGGGCCGCCCCGGGGGGCCCCCCCCCCCCCCCCCC
>NZ_JBSFUB010000074.1:0-36737 GCF_053591575.1 Streptomyces altiplanensis
GGGGATGAAGCCGAGGACACCCACCAGCAGGAAGACCACGCCCACCAGCAGCGCGGCCTGCTGCACAGGGGTCCGGGCGGTCGGCGCCGTGCGGTACTGAGCAGTCATGAGCGCTCCCTTTCCTTCTCACAGGGACGGCCTCGTGGGCCGCCCGATCGGGCCCCCATCGCACCGGTTACCCCGCATTCGCGGCATTAGGCCGACCACCCCGGATCACCTGACCGCTGACCGCCGACCCACCGCGCCCTCGCAGGAGTGCTCTGTCGCCGCCGCTGGGCCTTGCTCCTCCCGGCTGGGGGGCAAGGCCCAGCGGCCCGGTGGATCAGGCCGCGGACGGCAGCTCCTGCCGTACGGTGATCGCGTTGAGGCGGATCGTGTACCGCGCGGTGTCCCCGACGGTCAGGGACCGGGCCCGCTCCGGGCCCAGCGCGACCGTCACATTGACGCAGAAGGCGATGGTGTGGAGCGCGTCCCCCGTCTCCTCGTCCTGGAGGGCGAACAGCAGGTTGTAGTAGTAGCTCGTACGGTCCGCCTCCTCCCGGTGGAAGGAGAGGTGCGTGCCCTCCTGCCGGCCCAGGTCCACGAAGGCTCCGGTGAGGGCCCGCTCGGCCTTGTCCCAGAACGCGGAGTTGGCGGACGGGAACGGAAGGGCCTGGCGTACGGCCTCCTTGAGGGAGAGGACCATGACGCTGACGGGAGCGGTCTCCTGCAGGCCCCAGCCGCGGATGATCTTCACGGTCGAGCAGTCGGGGATGCCGCTCGCCGCCCGGCTGATCTCACCGAAGTCGAAGTCGACGGTCGCCGGGGCGATCGCGTGCTGGAACCCGGCCTCGACGCTCCGTGCCCGGCCCATGAAAGACGGACCCACCTCGAAGACCGTCTTGAAGGTCGTCTTCTCGGTGGCGATCCGGTCGGCCATTGCTGCTCCTAGCATGTCGGAAGTGATCGCGCCCGGTCGGCAAGTATGCCGTCCGCCCTTCCGCCTCCCGCACGGGGCACGGTCCGCCCCGGCGTCCGTCACAACGGTTCGTCGGGCAGCCAGGACAGATCGTCCAGATCCGGCTCCGGTGCGGACTGCCGGCCGTCGGTCAGAGGCTGCTCGGTCCACATGACCTTGCCGGTCGGCGTGTATCTCGTTCCCCACCGGCCCGCGAACTGGGAGACGAGGAACAGACCGCGCCCGCCCTCGTCCGTCGTGGCCGCACGCCGCAGGTGCGGGGCGGTGCTGCTGCCGTCGGACACTTCGCAGATCAGACCGCGCTCGTACATCAGGCGTACGTGGATCGGCGCGGAGCCGTAACGGATCGCGTTGGTGATCAGCTCGCTCAGCATGAGCTCGGTCGTGAAACCGATCTCCCCGAGCCCCCACGTCTCCAGCTGGCGGCCGCACGCGGCGCGGACGGGGGCGACGGCCGCGGGGTCGGGAGGGACGTCCCAGTCCGCGACCCGCGCCGGGTCCAGCAGACGGGTACGGGCCACCAGCAGCGCGATGTCGTCCCGGCGGTGCGGGGGCAGCATCGCGCTGAACACGGCCTGGCAGGTCTCCTCCGGCGTCGCGTCCGCGTGGTCGGCCAGGGTCTGGCGCAGGAGGCGCAGGCCGGTGTCGATGTCGCGGTCGCGGTGTTCGATGAGGCCGTCGGTGTAGAGGACGAGCCGGCTGCCCTCGGGCAGCCGCACTTCGGCGGTCTCGAAGGGCAGGCCGTGGAGGCCCAGGGGCGGAAAGACCGGCACGTCGAGAAAGTCCACCGTGCCGTCGGGACGGACCAGCCCGGGGGCGAAATGCCCCGCCGTGGCCATGGTGCACAGGCCGGAGACCGCATCGTAGATGGCGTACAGACAGGTGGCTCCCGTGATGCTGTCGCCTTCGCCGTCCCCCTCTTCCTCGTCGATGCGGGAGACCAGCTCGTCCAGGTGGCCCAGCAGTTCGTCCGGCGACAGGTCGAGTGCGGAGAAGTTGTGGACCGCGGTGCGCAGCCGGCCCATGGTGGCGGCGGCGTGCAGGCCGTGGCCGACGACGTCGCCGACGACCAGGGCGACCCGCGCCCCCGGCAGCGGGATGGCGTCGAACCAGTCGCCGCCCACCCCGGCCTGCGCGGGCAGGTAGCGGTACGCGACATCCAGGGCGTCCTGCTCGGGCAGGACGCGGGGCAGCAGGCTGCGCTGGAGGGTTACGGCCATGGCGTGTTCGCGGGTGAAGCGGCGGGCGTTGTCGATGGCGACCGCGGCGCGGGCGGCGAGTTCCTCCGCGAACGCCAGATCCTCCTCCTCGAAACACCCGGTGGACTGCGAGCGCCAGAAATTGACCATGCCCAGGACGACACCGCGTGCCCGCAACGGCACCGAGACCAGAGAGTGGATGCCGTAGGCGAGGGCGTTGCCGGCCCCCACGGGGTCCTGGGCCCGCCAGCCGTGGGCAACCCTCAGATCGGCTTCGAGCACCGCATGGCCGCTCGCCAGAGCCGCCGCCATCGGCGTGGCGGGGACGACGAACCTGACCAGGTCGCCCACCGGCTGGAAGGGGCGGTCCTCGCCGACACCGCTCACGGCCGCGCGGCGCATTTCGGTGTGTGCACCGGTGGGCTCCTCGCCGCGCAGTACGGGATCCAGCAGCTCCACCGTGACGAAGTCCGCGAACCGGGGAACCGCCACCTCCGAGAGCTCCTCGGCGGTACGCACCACGTCCAGCGTGGTCCCGATCCGCACTCCGGCCTCGTACAGCAGCTTCAGGCGCTCCCGGGCGACCTCGGCCGCACCGGACAGCGCCCGCAGCTCGGTGGTGTCCCGGAGCGTCGCGGCAGTGCCGGGGGGACCGCCGTACGGGGCGGTGGGCCGTGTGTTGAAGGCCAGCAGCCGGTCACCGGCCAGGTGGATCTCGTCGGTCACCGTGCGGCCCGAGACCAGCAGCCCGGCGATGGGGGCATCGAGGCCCAGGTCGGTGACGTGCCGCCCCTCCGCGCCGGCGGGCAGCTCCAGGAGCCTGCGCGCCTCGTCGTTCACCAGCGTCAGCCGGCCGTCGTCCCCGATGATGAGCACGCCCTCCCGGACGGCGTGCAGAACCGCGTCGTGGTGCTCGTACATCCGGGTCATCTCGGCGGGGCCGAGGCCGTGCGTCTGCCGTCGCAGCCTCCTGCTCACGAGTACGGCGCTGCCTGTGGCCAGGGCGAGCACCCCGACGGCGGAGGCGAGGAGCGCCGGCAGGTGACGGTTCACCGCGTCCCCGACGTTCTCGACCGTGACGCCCGCGGTGACCAGGCCGACGACGGAGCCGTCGGCGTCGGTGACGGGGACGACGGCCCGGGCCGCGTCGTTCGGGGCGCCCTTGAAGACCTCCGTGAAGGCCGTTCCGGCAGCGGCGCGTTCCACGCCCTCGGTGCGTTCGCCGACCAGCGCCGGATCGGTGTCGGTGTACCGGGTGCCGTCCGGCGCCATCACCGACATGAAGTCCACGCCCGATCCCCGCTGGGCCGCGTCCGTGTGGGTCCGCAGCGCGGCGGCCGGATCACGGGACCGCAACGCCTCTACGGTGCCCGGGGCCTCCGCGAAGGACTCCGCGGCGGCGAGGGACCGGTTCCGGGCGTCCCGCTCGCTGTCCTGGCGCGTCTGGAACGCGAGTGCGATCACCGCGGCCGCGATCAGCAGTACGGCGACCAGGATCTGGAGGAGGAGCACCTGACCCGCGGCGCTGCGCACCTCCAGCAGGGAACGCACACCTCGCCGCGACGCGCCTCCGAGACGTCCAGTCATGCACCATTTTTAGCATTAAGTTACCTTTCGGGCGCAGGCCCCGCAGCTCGCAGCCGGGGCGGAAGCGGCGGAGCGGCCCTCGACGCGGCCCCCGGCCACCGGCCCGTTCGCGAGCCCCTCCGGAACGGCGCCGTCGCCGGCCGTTCCGTGTACGGGCGGCCTGCGGGGCCGGGGCCCCGTTCCGCCCGGCCGGAGGATCCCCGCCGCCGGAGGATCCGCGCTGTCGCCGCGCTGCGGCGCGAAAGCCGTCCCTTCGCGCCGCACGCGGCCGGGATCACTTCGTGGCGCCCTGCGCGAAGCCGTTGTAGATCCAGCGCTGGAGGCAGAGGAAGACGACCAGGGTGGGGACGATCACGAGGATGGCGCCTGCCGAGATGTTCTCCCAGTGCGCTCCGAAAGGCCCCTTGAAGCGGAACAGGGCGGTGGAGATGGTGCCGAGCTCCTCGGACGGCATGTAGAGGAAGGGAATGTAGAAGTCGTTGTAGACGGTGATTCCCTTGATGATCACGACCGTCGCCACAGCCGGCTTCAGGAGCGGGAAAATGATCTTCCGGTAGATGGTGAAGGCGTTCGCCCCGTCCAGGCGCGCGGCTTCGTCCAGGGACGTCGGGATGGACCGGATGAACTGCAGGAAGATGTAGATCGAGACGATGTCCGTGCCCATGTACAGCAGGATCGGGGCCCAGCGGGTGTCGAACAGGCCGAAGCCGTTGACGACCTGGAAGGTCGCGACCTGCGTGGTGACACCCGGTACGAGCGTGGCGACGAGGAACAGCGCCATGACGAGTTTCTTGGCGCGGAAGTCGAACCGGTCGATCGCGTAGGCGGTCATCGAGCCGATGACGACGGTCCCGCCGATGGAGAAGAACAGGATGAAGGCCGTGTTGCCGAAGGCCGTGAGCATCTTGCCGTCGGTGAACGCGGTGGCGTAGTTGCTGAAGTTGAGCCAGTTGCCCGGCAGGGAGAGCGCGCCCCCGTCGGTGGCTTCCTCCGACGTCTTGAGCGACGTCAGGAAGACGACGGCGAGCGGCAGGAGAACCGCCAGGCTCGCGACGATCAGTGACAGGTAGGTCAGGGCCGGTCCGAGCCGGCGGCGTCCGCTGCGTCGGGCGGGCAGGGCCGTGGTCATACGAGGTCCACCTTCTCATCGGGCACGAGACGGCGCTGGATCCAGGTGATCAGGAGAATGATCAGGAGCAGCACGACCGCGGCCGCCGAGGCCAGGCCGGTCTTGTTGAACTGGAAGGCGAGCTTGACCGTCTGGATGACGAAGGTCGAGGTACCGGTCGCGCCGCCCGTCATGATGTACGGGATCTCGAACACGGCGAGGGAGCCGGAGATCGCCAGGATGACACTGAGGCTGAGCACGGGCTTGATGCTCGGGGCGATGATGTACCGGAACTGCTGCCACTTGCCTGCGCCGTCCAGTTCTGCGGCTTCGTACAGCTCTCCGGGGATGGACTGGATCGCGCCCAGGAACAGCACGAAGTTCAGCCCGGTGTACCGCCAGACGGAGACTCCGGCCAGCGACGTGTTCGCGGAGGTGGGGTCGCCGAGCCAGGCGTGGTCGCTGTCCGCGCCGAACCAGGACAGCACGGAGTCGAGCGTGCCGCCGTCCTGGAAGAAGTAGAGGAAGACGAAGCCGATGGCGACGCCGTTGACGAGGTAGGGGAAGAAGAGGATCCCCTTGAAGAAGTTGCGGAACCTGAGGTCGAAGCTCAGTACGGCCGCGAAGTACAGCGCGACGGCGATCTGGACGGCGGACGCGGCGAGGTAGTAGCCGCTCACGAAGAAGACCCGGAAGAGTTCCGGCCGGGTGAAGATCTGGGTGTAGTTGTCGACGCCCGTGAAGTTGCGGTCCGGGCTGATGCCGTCCCAGTCGGTGAAGCTGTAGAAGACCATGTTCGCCACGGGGACGTAGGTGAACGTGATCAGCAGGGCCAGCGGGATCGCCAGGAACAGCCACGGCGTGATCTGCCGGAGAGGACTGCTTCGCCAGGAACGGCCCGGAGGATCGCCGGGCGCGCCCCGCCGCGCGGATCCGCGGCCCGTCCTGCGCGCCACGGGAGCCGCTCCTGCGGGAGACTGCGCGGGCGCGGTGTCGGTTGTTTCGGTCATGTCGGCCTTTCTGTCCACTGGTGCCGTACGACAGGGGCCCCGGCCGGTGTCGTGCGGCCGGGGCCCGCCTCCGCCGTCCGTCAGGAGCCGGCGGTCTTCGCCGCCTCGTCCCACTTCTTGTCCAGGTCGGCGAAGAAGTCCTGGAGACTGCCCTTCTGGGCACCGCGCGCCGTGTCGATCAGCTTCTGGCGGTAGTCGGGCTTGGCCAGACCGATCTCGGCGGCGTTGTCGATCACGTTGACCTTCTCGGTCTCCGCCTCGGAACGCTCCACCAGCTTGACATCGTTGTCAACGTAGTCCTTGAGCGTGCTCGGCATGGGGGCCGACTTCACCGCGGGGACCGCGCCCTCCTTCTGCGAGTAACCGGACTTCTCGGTGAACCAGTCGATCCAGGCCCGGGCGGCCGCCTTGTTCTCGGAGTGGATGCTGACGGCCTGCTGGTAGTCGGAGACGACGGTGGCGCAGAACGCGCCGTCCTTCTGTACGGGGAAGGGCATGAAGCCGATGTCGTCCGGATCGGTGCCCGCCTTCTTCGCGGCGTCCCGCATCTGCGTGATCGCCCAGGAACCGAGCTGCATGGTCGCGATCTCGCCCTTGGCGATCAGGGTCTTGGAGCTCTCCCAGTTCGTGGTGGTGGGGTCCTTCTCCGCCAGCCCGTCGTGGACGATGTCGTACAGGAGCGAGTCGATGACGTTCAGCTCGCTGCCCTGCTTCCACGGGGAGACGGGGCCGGCGAGCCGGTCACTGGCCTTCGCGTCACAGGTGACCGAGCCGACGTTGTTGCTCCAGGCGGTGAGCGGCCAGCCGTCCTTGAAGTTGGTGTAGTAGGGGACCGCGCCGGTCTTGTCCTCGACCGCCTTCAGGGCGGCCGTGAACTGCTCGGGGGTGGTCGGCCACCGCGTGACGCCGGCCTTCTTCCAGACGGCCTTGTTGTAGACGAAGCCGTTGGCCGTGCCGAACTGGGCGATGCCGTAGACCTTGCCCCCGACATCCGTCTTGTCGCTGAAGCGGTACTTGTCCGCGAGTTCGGAGGTGGCACCCAGAGGGGCGAAGAACTTCGGGTAGTCACCCTTGGCGACCGCGCCGGGGATCATCAGCACGTCACCGTACGCCTTGGTGTTCATCCGGATCCTGACCTCCCCCTCGTAGTCGGTGAGAGGCTCGAACTTGACCTTCACCTTGGGGTAGATCTTGCCGAACTCGGCGGCGTAGGCCTTCATCGCCCCGTTCTGGACGAGGTCCGTACGCGGCGTCAGGACCTTGATCTCGCCCGAGACATCACTCGGGTCCGCGGGGGCGGCCGCCGTCTCGCCGGAGGCGGCACCTCCCCCACCGCACCCGGTCACGGTCAGCATCGCGACGGTCAGTAGCGCGCCCGTGAGCGTCTTCGTCTTCCCCATGTGCCAGCTCCTTCAGGGTTGCGGCTCGGGTCCGCTGTGGGATGTCGGCACTATGTCAGTCGGATGTGAACCGGTAAAGCTCTGATTTCCGGCACGATGCCCAATCGTTACCGGAGACGGTTGATTCATCGACCAGAGCAGTCGGATGGCCACACTGTGTTACATCAGTGTGGCTGAACTGAGCTTTACCGGTTTATGGACAGAGGGTCGGAGCCGGGTTAGGTTGTGCGGCGTCGTACATCCACCTGGCCTGAGTCAGGCGATTGGAGCCGCACCATGAAGGACGTCACCCAGCTGACCGAGGGCTGGAGCCTGCGCCACGAGGAGGCACTGCTCCCGGCGCGGGTTCCCGGCTGCGTCCACACCGATCTGCTGGCCGCCCAGCTCATCCCCGACCCGTTCATCGGCCGCAACGAGACCGAGATCGCCTGGGTCGGCAGACGGGCGTGGTCCTACGTCACGGACCTGTCGCACGACAGCGCCCACGAGCGTACCGACCTGGTTTTCGACGGGCTGGACACCGCCGCGGAGATCACCCTCGCCGGCGAGGTCCTCGGTACGACGCGCAACATGCACCGCGGTTACCGGTTCGACGTCACCGGACGCACCGGAGCGCTGGAGGTCGGCTTCGCCTCCGCCTACGACGAGGCGGCGGCGGTCCGGAGCGTGACCGGGGAGCGGCCCAACGTCTACCCCGAGCCCTTCCAGTACATCCGCAAGATGGCCTCCAGCTTCGGCTGGGACTGGGGCCCCACCGTGGTGACCGCGGGCATGTGGCGCCCCGTGCGGCTGGAGCACTGGTCGACCGCCAGGATCGCGCAGGTGCGCCCCCTCGTCACGGTCGGGGAGGACGGCACGGGCCGCGTGGAGCTGCACCTGCGGGTGGAGCGTACGGAGCGGGGGGCCGGGCGCCGGCTCACCGCCCGCGTCCGCGTGGCGGGGGCGTGGGCCGAGGTCTCCTTCGACGGCGAGGAGACCGTGCTCGGCCTGGAGGTGCCCGAGCCCCGGCTCTGGTGGCCCCGCGGCTACGGCGAACAGCCCCTCTACGACCTCGACCTGACCCTGCTCGACGAGGCCGGCGACCTCGACACCTGGCACCGCCGGGTCGGTTTCCGCACGGTCGAGCTGGACCGCTCCGCCGACGAGCACGGGACCGGCTGCACGTTCGTCGTCAACGGCGTACGGATCTTCGCCCGCGGGGTCAACTGGATCCCGGACGACGTCCTGCCGAGCCGCGTCACCCCCGAGCGCTACCGGACCCGCCTGACGCAGGCCGCCGAGGCCAACGTCGACCTCGTCCGGATCTGGGGCGGCGGCATCTACGAGGACGACGCCTTCTACGACGTCTGCGACGAGCTGGGCCTGATGGTCTGGCAGGACTTCCTCTTCGCCTGCGCCGCCTACCCCGAGGAGCAGCCGCTGCGCGGAGAGGTCGAGGCCGAGGCTCGTGACAACGTTGTCCGTCTGATGCCGCACCCGAGCCTGGTCCTCTGGAACGGCAACAACGAGAACCTCTGGGGCTTCAGGGACTGGGAGTGGGAGCCGGAGCTGGCGGGCGACTCGTGGGGAGAGGGGTACTACCTCGGCCTGCTGCCGCGGGTCGTCGCCGAACTCGACCCCACCCGCCCCTACACGGCGGGGAGCCCGTGGTCCGGCTCCTGGGACCACCACCCCAACGACACGCGCCACGGCACCCACCACTCCTGGGAGGTGTGGAACCGGCAGGACTACGCGGAGTACCGGGCGAGCGTGCCCCGGTTCGTCGCCGAGTTCGGCTGGCAGGCCCCTCCGGCGATGGCGACCCTGCGCAGGGCCCTGCCCGGTGAGGACCTCGCCCCCGACTCCCCCGGCATGCTGCACCACCAGAAGGCCGAGGACGGCAACGGCAAACTCGACCGGGGCGTGGCACGTCACTTCACCCTGCCCGAGAACGACTTCGACCGGTGGCACTACCTCACCCAGGTCGTCCAGGCGCGCGCCGTCGCGGCCGGCATCGAGCACTGGCGGGCGAACTGGCCGGTCTGCGCCGGCACGGTGGTCTGGCAGCTGAACGACTGCTGGCCGGTCAGTTCCTGGGCCGCGATCGACGGCGACGGCCGGCTGAAGCCGCTGTACCACGAGCTGCGCCGGGTGTACGCGGACCGGCTGCTGACCCTTCAGCCGGACACCGGAGGACTCGTGCTCGCCGTCGTCAACCAGTCGGCCGACCGGTGGCGGACGGCTGTCGCGCTCCGGCGCCTGGATGCGGACGGTGCCGTGGCGGGCGAGGCCGTCCTCGACGTCGTGGCCGAGCCCCGGTCGGTGGTGCGTCTGGCGGTCCCGGCGGGCCTGGTGCCGGCGGAGCGGTCGCCCAAGGAGTTCCTGGTCGCCGACGCGGACGGGCTGCGTACGGTCCATTTCCCCGTGCCGGACAAGGAGTTCGCGTATCCGGAGCCGCGTTTCGACGTCCGGCTGGAGCCCGTGCCCGGACAGAGCGATAGAGTCGACGTCGTGGTGACGGCACAGACCCTGGTGAGGGACCTCCTCCTGCAGGCCGACCGTCTCGGCCCCGAGGCGAGTGCGGACTGCGGCCTGCGGACGCTGCTGCCCGGCGAAGAGACCCGTATCCGGGTCAGCGGCTGCGGCGGCGTGGACGTCGATGCCGTCCGGGCCGCCCTGTTCAGTGTGGATGTGGTGTGAAACCGTCTTCCGGACGCGTCACGATCAACGACGTCGCAGCTCGGGCAGGAGTGTCCAAGGGCGCGGTTTCCATGGCCTTCAACAACAGGCCGGGAGTCTCACCGACCACCCGGGAGCGCATTTTCGAGGCCGCCCGCGACCTCGGCTGGGCTCCCCACCAGACCGCTCGCAGCCTCTCCAGCCAGCGCATCGACATCGTCGGTCTGGCGATCTGCCGGCCGGCCCGGCTGCTCGGCCTCGAGCCCTTCTACATGGAGTTCATCTCCGGCATCGAAAGCGTCCTGGCGCAGCGGTCGTGCTCGCTCCTGCTGCGCCTGGTGCGTGACCTCGACGAGGAAATCGCCCTGTACGAGAGCTGGTGGCGCAGCAAGATGATCGGCGGTGCCATCCTCGTGGACTTCCACCAGGACGATCCGCGGGTTCCGGCGCTGCAGGCCGTCGGGCTTCGGGCGGTGGCCGTCGGGCACCCGTCCCTGACGGGATCGTTCCCGTCGGTCTGGACCGACGACGCCACGGCCGCGGCCGAGGCCGTCCGTTACCTGGCCGCCCTGGGCCACCGGCGCATCGCGCGCGTCGGCGGCCCGGCGGGGCTCGGGCACAGCGGCATCCGGGCCGCCGCGTTCGAGTCCACGGCGCGTGAACTCGGCCTGGAGGGGCACCGTCAGGTGTCCACCGGATTCGCCGGCGAGGAGGGCGCCCGGGCGACCCGCAGTCTGCTGCTGTCGCCCGACCGGCCGACGGCGATCGTGTACGACAACGACATCATGGCCGTCGCGGGCGCCGCGGTGGCGGCCGAGATGGGGCTCGCCGTACCGGACGACCTGTCCCTGCTCGCGTGGGACGACTCGCAGTTGTGCCGTCTGACGCACCCGACGCTGTCGGCCATGAGCCACGACGTGCACCACTTCGGCGAGGAGGTCGCCCGTACCCTGTTCGGTGTGATCACCGGTTCCCAGGGGGGTTCGCTCCAGGTGCCGACGCCTTCGCTCACCCCGCGGGGCTCCACCGGGCCGCCGCCGCGCGGATAACCGGAACGGCTCGGGGCCGTGCCTCCTTCACCGGGGCGCGGCCCCGAGCCGTTTCTCCGCCGGACCGCTACCGGGCCGCCGGCGCCAGGCCGCGCTCGCGCAGCCAGCGCAGGTGTTCCACAGCGGTGTCTCCCCGGCCTCCGGCGTGGTCGGCGAAGGGCCAGACCTTGATGGCCTTGGCGGCCGCGTAGGCGTGGTACGCCGCGTACACGGTGGACGGCGGGCAGACCGGGTCCATCAGCCCCACGCTGAAGAGCGCCGGGGCCAGGGCCCGTCGTGCGAAGTGGACGCCGTCGAAGTGGCCGAGGGTCTCGAAGGCCCGCTCGGGGTCGTCCCTGGTGTGGTGGCGCAGGTAGTCGACGAGTTCGGTGTACGGCCCTTCGGCGGCGGTCTCGGCCCCGCGCCTGAAGTGGCAGAGGAACGGCACGTCGGGCAGGGCCGCCGCGATGTCCCGGCCGGCCAGGCCGGCGACCGCGAGTGCGAGACCGCCGCCCTGGCTGGCTCCCTGGACGACGATCCGGTCCGTGTCGACGTGCGGGAGGCAGCGCGCCGCGTCCACGGCGCGGACGCAGTCGGTGATGAGGCGGCGGTAGTAGTGGTCGCGCGGGTCGTGGATGCCGCGGGTCATGAAGCCGTGGACCCACTGGGGGCCGTCGCTCTCGTCGTGGTCCGGTGTGTCGTGGCCCTGGCCCCGGCTGTCGACGACGAGGTGGGCGTAACCGGCCGACGCGTAGAGGAGGTGGTCGGTCGGCAGGCCCCGTCCGCCGCTGTAGCCGATGTAGGTGATCACGGTGGGCAGGGGGCCGTCGGCTTCGGACGGGAGGATGAACCAGGCGGCGACGGGCTGACCGCGCCAGCCGGAGAACCGCAGGTCGTAGACGTCGACGGTGGACAGCAGTGTGTCCTTGACGGGCGTGAGGCGTGGCTCGTCTCCGGCCTCGCGGGACAGCCGCAGGCTCTCGTCCCAGAAGGCGTCGAAGCCCTTGGGCTCCGGTATCTGCTCGCGGAGGGCGTCCAGTTGGTCGGGGGGAAGGTCGGTGAACGGCATGGAGCCGACTCCTCAAGGGTTCTCCGGCCGGTACGGTTCGCGCAGTCCTGCCGTGCCGGGTGGGTTCTGACATGGCGCGACGGCCTTCCACCGGCCGGGACAGCGCCGGTGGAAGACCGCCCCACACCCCGTGGCGGGGTGCGGCTGTGGTCAACTCTTCGCGCAGGTTACGCCGTTGAGGGTGAAATCGGCAGGGATGCCGTTCGCGCCGGTGGAGGAGCCGTTCAGGCCGAAACTCACCGAGCCGCCGGCCGGAATGGTCTCGGTCCACGACTCGTTCGTCGCGCGCAGCCGTGTCCCCTGCTGGACCACCTTCGCGTTCCACGAGGAGTTGAGGGTCTGGCTGCCGGGGAAGGCGAAGTCGAGCTGCCAGCCCTTGATCTCCTGGGTGCCGGTGTTGCGGACGGTGACGTCGGCGTTGAACGCGCTCCCCCAGTCGCTGAGGTGGTAGGTGACCGCGCACTTCCCGGCGGACGGGCCGCTCGCGGTGGTGACGTTCACCGTGGCGGAGCGCGGCGAGCGGTTGCCGGCCGCGTCGCGGGCGTAGACGGCGAAGGTGTAGGCGGTGGAGGCCGTCAGGCCGCTGACGGTGGCGCTGTTGGTGGCCGTGGTGGTGACCTGCGTTTCCTGGGTGCCGTTGACCCGGACGACGTCGTAGGCGGTGACCGCGGTGTTGTCCGTGGCCGCCGCCCAGGACAGGCGGACGCCGCTGGAGGTCACCGCGGACGCGGCCGGGGCGCCGGGCGCGGTGGGCGCCTGGGTGTCGCCGCCGCCGGTGCCGAAGACGCTCGCCTCACGGGCGGTCCGCTTGATGCCGTCGGGGCCGTCGAAGAGGCGCTTCCCCCAGGCGGTCAGCCGGCTCGCGTCGAAGCCGGTGGCCATGTCGAGGTACTCGACACCGCCCCCGTTGCCGCTCCAGGACCACCCCAGGTAGCCGAGGCCGAACTCCTCGGCGGTGGCCATGATGGCGTCCTCGTCCGGGTTGCCGTCCGAATGCGCGTCACCGAACTCGCCGACGACGAGGGGCAGTCCGCGGGACACGAACCGGTTCAGGTAGTCCCGCACCTCGGCCGCGGTGTCATAGACGCCGTACATGTGAATCGAGAAGACGGTGTTCTTCCGCGGGTCCGCGGCGAAGACACCGGGGGCGTTGTCACGCATGGTGAACGACCAGTCCTGGCCCCAGTTCGGCGCGTCCACCATGAGTGTGTGCTCGAATCCGGCGGTACGCATGCGGCTGATCGCGTTCGACGTGTCGGCCGTCCAGGCGGTGTATCCGGAGTTGCCGTGCGGCTCGTTCCCGAGGTTCAGGATGACGTACTTCTCCTGCCCTTTCACCGCTTCCCGGACCTCGATCCAGTAATCGACCGCGCGGGAGAGCGGGACGGCGCCGCCCTGCTCTCCGTAGCCGGTGGTGTCATGGGCTTCGAGAACGCAGACCAGCCGGTTCGCCCTGCACTGCTCGACGACGGCCGCGACGTCCGCCGTGCCGTTCTTCGTCCAGCGGTCGCCGGTGCTGAGCACGATGCGCACGGAGTTGGCCCCCAGCGCCTTGATGTCGGCCAGTGCCCGCCCGGTTCTGTCCGGGTACCAGGCGTGTGCGTGGTTGACGCCTCTGAGGACGAAGTCGTTGCCGTTCGCGTCCAGCAGCCGGCCGTCCTCGACATGGAACCCGGGCGCCGGATCCGCCGCCTGCGCGGCGGCCGGAGCGGCGAACATCGAGGCGGCCATGGCCAGCAGCGCTCCCGCCGCGGTGGCCAGTTTCCTTCTCATCCCTTGCTCCCAACTCGGTGCGCGCACGCGGCCGGACAGGGCGTCACAGGCGTGCGGCATTTCCGTTTCATGGCGGATGTGGTGACCCCGGATCCACGGGACTTCATTCTCGAAGCGACGTGAAAGCCGGACCGGCTGCCCCTGCCCGATCGCGGAATGCGGCTCACGTCGGACGGGTGGAAATCACTCTCACCGAAACTTCAATCGCGCGGATCTCCACTCAACGGAGAAGAACGTCAAGCCAGTTGGCTCATCCGTCCGGCGACCGAGAGAGAGATTATGGGCTCTCCCTTCCTCACACAATGCTCCGGACCGAACCGGTTAAGTTCAGTCGCGGTTTTGTTCGACGGAGGGACCGGCAGGTCCCGCGAGGGCGTCCGCGCCCGCCGCCACGGTGGCGCGGAAGACCGCGCCGTCGCCGGCCACGGTGACGCGCTCCCGTGCGGGGACGTAGACAGCGCGGCCCGGTCGCAGGACCAATGCCCCGCCCTCTCCCCCGATACGGGCTTCGCCCCGGGTGCACAGGAGGATCTGCGGGGCGCCGCCACCCAGCGTCCGCGCCTCGTCCCGCGCGTGCAGGAGCAGCCGGGAGAGACGGAAGTCGTCGACCGGCGCGGGATAGACGTGTTCACCGCCCCGGTCGTCGGCCGTGGGGCGCAGCACGCGCGTCGGCGGCGCCGCGAAGCGGACGACCTTCAGCAGCTCGGTGGAGTCGATGTGTTTGGGCGTCAGCCCGCAGCGCAGCACGTTGTCGGAGCTCGCCATGATCTCCACGCCCAGGCCGGAGAGGTAGGCGTGCGGGATCCCCGCGCCGAGGAACAGCGCCTCACCGGGCACGAGCCGGACGTACGCGAGCATCAGGGCCGGCAGCAGGCCCTGGTCGCCGGGGTGGGAGCGGGCGATCGCGGCGTAGGCCTCGAAGTCGTCACGGTACGGGCCGTCGCGGTCCGCCTCCCGTACGAGCGCGTCGGTGACGGCGCCGAGAAGGTGCGGGCCGGGGGCGAGGAAGGCGGTGAACACCTCGCGCAGCGCCGCTTCCTCCGGACGGGTCCGCAGCGTCCGGACGAAGGGGGCGAGGGCGTCCACGCGCAGAGCGTCCAGGAGCTCCGCGCACCGGCCCGGCGGCCGAAAACCGCAGAGGCCGTCGAACGGGGTGAGCGCGACGATCATCTCGGGCTTGTGGTGGCTGTCCCGGTAGTTGCGGTGCGGAGAGTCCAGCGGGATCCCGAGGGCGTTCTCGGCTTCGTATCCGGCCGCCGCCTGGGCCAGGTCGGGATGCACCTGGATGGAGAGAGGAGCGTCGGCCGCGAGCAGCTTGAGCAGGAACGGCAGCCGGGGCCCGAAGCGGCGCAGTACGGAGTGGCCCAGTTCGTTCACCGGGTCGGCGGCGACGGCGCGGTCCAGCGGGACGGGGCCGCTGCCGCGGTCCACACGCGACGGAGCCGCGGGGTGGGCGCCCATCCACAGCTCCGCCTGCGGCGTGCCGGTGGGGCGGGCCCCCATGAGCTGCGGCAGGGCGGTGACGGAGCCCCACGCATAGGGCTGGATCGTGTTGGTCAGAAGGTCCACGACAGGTGATTTCCAGGTGACGTCGAAGCGGCTGGGACGGGCCTACGGGCGGGACACGGGAACACGGGCGCGGCCGGCCCGGGAGAGTCCCGCTTCCGCGGCCCCCGCGGCGGCCGCGCCGATCAGTCCGGCGTCCAGGGCGAGACCCGCCGGAACGATCGGCACGTTCCGGGTGAAATCGAGCACCGCGTACTCCTCCATACGGCGGCGCAGCGGCCCGAAGAGCGTCTCTCCGGCCTGGGCCACGCCTCCGCCGATCACCACCACGTCGAGTTCCACGAGCGCGATGGTCGCGGCGATGCCGGCGGCGAGGGCCTGCCCGGCCCGGTCGTAGGCCGCCAGGGCGCGCTCGTCTCCACCGCGCGCCGCCACCTCGACCGCCGCCGCGGTCGGCGCCTCCCCCGGAGGGGGCGTCCAGCCCGAGGCCAGTGCGTGGGCGGCGATCGCGGTGCCGCTGGCGAACCCTTCCACACAGCCTCGCGCACCGCACGGACAGAGCGGACCGTTCATGTCCACGGAGATGTGCCCGATGTGGCCTGCGTTCCCGGAGATGCCCGCGTGCAGGCTGCCGTTGAGGATCAGCCCGCCGCCCACACCGGTGGAGACCACCATGCAGAGCGCGTTGTCGACGCCCCTGGCGGCGCCCGTCCAGTGCTCGGCGGCGGTCATCGCCACCGCGTCCCCGACCAGCACCGGTCTCACGCCGACGGGCATGCGGGGATGGGAGCGCACCTTCTCCACCAGCGGATAGCCGCGCCAGCCGGGGATGTTGACGGGGCTCACCGTCCCGGCGACGGTGTCGACCGGGCCCGCGCTCCCGATCCCCATACAGGAGAGGTCCGGCCACTGCGCGTGCCGCGACAGGTCGTCAAGCACCGCGCTGACGGCTCCCATCAGCGCGTTCGCCGACTCGCGGGCCGGGGTGGCTCGCTGCGCCCGGGCCACGAGCCGGCCGTCCGCGTCCACGAGCGCCCCGGCGATTTTCGTCCCGCCGATGTCGAGTGCTCCGTACACCATCGTGTTCAGCCCTTCCGTCAGCGCAGGGATATGCGTTTCGCGGACACTCTGCACCTCTTTGACAACGTTGTCTAGTAAACGAGTTTAGTTTAGACAAAGGTTTAGTCATGTTGCTTTTCGAGGGGCGCGTCGGCAAGCGAAGGTAGTGGAATATTAAACTTCCTGGGTTGGTTGAGGCTGCCGCACGGCCCCGCTCCGGAGGCCGGACGCCGAGCAGGAGGGTCCCGATGACCGGGCAGACAAATCTGAACGACGCCTACTACAGCCGCGGTACTGCCGCCGACCGCTGGGCGCGTGCGCAGCTCTTCTTCGAAGCCAAGGAGTACGACAAGGCCGCCCGCGTCCTCACCGGCCTGGTCGACGAAGTCCCCGAGCAGCTCGCTCCGCGCCTGCTGCTCGCCCGCTCGTACTACCACTCCGCCCAGCTGGGCAAAGCAGAGACCGAGCTGCGCTCCGTACTGGAGCGCAGCCCGGTCGAGCACTACGCGCAGCTGATGCTCGGCCGCACGCTGGAGCGCCAGGGCCGGAGCGGCGAGGCGGCGCCGCATCTGCGGATGGCCGCCGCACTGTCCGGGGACTTCCCCGGCTAGGCGGGCACGGGAACGGACGCCTCGACCGGCTCCCGGGCGGGGGCCGGCGCGGGGGCAGGGGCGGGGGCGGGCGCGGAGGCCGGGAACTCCTTCGCGTCGCCCACGCCCGGAAGCGGCGTGCGCGGCATCAGCGGGCTGTTGCGCGCGTCCTCCACGCGCCGCGTGAACCACACGACCTTGCCGTCTGCGGTACCGCAGGTGCCCCAGCTGTCGCACAGGGCCGCGACAATGGACAGACCGCCTCCACCGGCGGACACCAGGCGCGGCATCGGGGGGCCGTTGTCGGCCACCGAAGCCGTCAGGTGCCTGCCGGTCCAGCGCAGTTCGACCACGCACCGGCTGTCGTCGCCGACATGCCGATGGACGTTGGCCAGAAGTTCCTCGACACCCCTGCACACGGGCTGGACGTGCAGCTCGAGATTCCAGTACCGCAGGTGTGCGGCAACGATGCGCCGGATCTGCGAGACGCGCTCCGCCGATACGTGCAGTTCGACCGCGTAATACCGGTCGGTGGAAAGTGTCATGGCCGTGGCTCCTTACCGCGAGGCTCACATGCTTCACCTCGTTGCAGCAACGACCCCCGAACACGAAGAGTGAGCGATAGTCACCTTTGGGTCAGGGCCATCCTGACCCCCGGAAGGGGGGACCGCAACCGGGGCGGCCCGGCCCCGCCGACTTGCGAAACAGTCGCAAGTGGGGTTGTTTCGAAGGAAATGGACGTGGTTTCCGTCTCCCCTGGTTTGGGGGTGAACCACCGTGCTGTTCACCGACCGCGTCGACGCGGGACGGCGTCTCGCCCTGGCCCTGCGGCATCTGAAGGCGGAAGGACCCGTCGTACTGGGCCTGCCCCGGGGCGGAGTTCCGGTGGCCTTCGAAGTGGCGCGGGCGCTCGACGCCCCCCTCGATGTGGTCGTCGTACGCAAACTCGGAGTCCCGTACCACCGGGAGCTGGGTTTCGGCGCCATCGGTGAGGGCGGGGCCCGGGTCATCAGCGACGACATCGTCCGCCGCAGCGGCCTCCGGGAGGAGGCCCTCGTGGCGGTCGAACGCGCCGAGGAGGCGGAACTCGAACGGCGGGCCCGGCGGTTCCGCGGCGACCGGCCGCGGCTGGCGCTCGACGGGCGGACGGCCGTCGTGGTGGACGACGGGATCGCGACCGGTGCCACGGCGGCGGCCGCCTGCGAGGTCGTACGGGCCCAGGGCGCGGCCCGCGTGGTACTGGCCGCGCCGGTGGCGGCGCCCGACGCGGTCGCCCGGCTGAGCACCGAGGCGGACGACGTCGTGTGCCTGTCCGTGCCGCAGATGTTCCGCGCTGTCGGGGAGTGGTACGAGAACTTCACCCAGACCTCCGACGAAGAGGTCGTCGCACTGCTGGCGCAGGCGGCGCAGGCCGGGGGAAGGGCCGCGGGGGAGGCCGAGGAGGTCGAGGTGGACGCCGGCGGGGTCCGGCTGGCCGGGGACCTCACCCTGCCGGAGGGTGCCGGGGCAGCCGTGATGTTCGCCCACGGCTCCGGCAGCAGCCGCCACAGCCCGCGCAACCGGTCAGTGGCGGCGGCCTTGAACCGGGCGGGCCTGGGCACCCTGCTGTTCGACCTGCTCACGCCCGCGGAGGAAGCCGACCGGGCGAACGTCTTCGACATCGAAACCCTGGCCGGCAGGCTCGGGGACGCCACCCGCTGGCTGCACCGCCGCGTGTCCGTCCCGATCGGTTACTTCGGGGCGAGCACCGGGGCCGCGGCAGCGCTGCGGGCCGCTGCGTCCGCCGGCGCGGACGCCGGCACGGAGGTCGGCGCCGTGGTCTCACGCGGCGGCCGGCCCGACCTCGCGGGGCCACGACTGGGAGACGTACGGGCGCCCACACTGCTCATCGTGGGCAGCCGGGACACTCTGGTACTCGATCTCAACCAGCGGGCCCAGGCGGAGCTGCGCTGCGAGAACCGCCTGGAGATCGTCCCGGGCGCCACGCATCTCTTCGAGGAACCGGGGGCGCTGGACAAGGTCGCCGGTCTGGCCCGGGACTGGTTCACCCGGCACCTGGGGCCGTCGGCACGCGCCGAATAGCCGGAGGCGACCGGGCCGGCACGGCGGCTCCGCCGGGCGGCGCCGCGCATCGGTCCGCCTTGCGCCGGGGCGGCCGCCGTCATGAACGGCGGCTCCCGTCCGGGCGGGTACGGCGGCTCTCGTCCGGGCGAGCACAGTCGGCCGGTGTGGTGGTCCCCTCCGCCGCGGCAGCCGCGTGGCAGGCGCCCCGGCCGTCGGCACGCGCCACGATCCGGCCCCCTGCGACACGGACGGCGGCCTCGGTGCCGTCGCTGACGGCCGGTACCCCGGCCGCCTCGGCGAGGGCGCCCGACACGTCGTGCACCACCTGGAGCCCCGGCCACGCCGACAGCGGGAACGCCTGACGCAGGCAGCCGCACAGCCCGGCGACGGCCAGCCGTGCCAGTGGTGCCAGCTCGGCCGGTTCGCCGGTGACCAGGACGGCGGTGACCGTGGCCCCGGGTGGTGCGGCCCGTACCGCCTCCTCGGCGGCTTCGAGCCGGTGCAGCCCGAGAATCGCCACCACGCCGTCGTCCGCCAGCCGCGCCGGCCCGCCGCGTACGGCGTCCGTCGCGGGCGGCGGGGACCACGGCTCGTCGGCCGGGCGTGCCTGCGGGATGTAGGGGAGGTGCGGCGGGGGCCACGTGTCGTCGAGAGCCAGGTCCGCCAACCGCTCGCAGGCGCTGACGATGTTGAAGGGCTCGATGAAACCGGGGGCCGCGTCGGCCATCTGACTCGCGCCGTGCAGCGTCGTGAGGACGGCCTCCGCGACGCGCACCAGACGGCCGGGCGGTGCGTCGGGCCGCCGCAGTCCCTCCAGAGCCAGCCCGAGCAGGACCGCGTCCAGCTTCATCAGCTGGGCGAACGGCCGCCGGATCCGCTCCTCGGAAAGGATCTCGGACATCAGGTGCCTGCCCAGCCGGGGCGATCCGTGCCGGTCGCCGGTGCTGGTGCCGGTGCCGGCGAGCGGCAGTCCGGCGACCCAGGCGCGGGCGAGTGCGCCAAGCGCCTCGGGGCGGGTGCGGCCCGGCGCGGGGTGCGGGGGCTCGGGTACGTGTTCGGCGAGGCCGGCCAGGACCGCGAAGTACAGCGCCCGCTTGCCGGGGAAGTTGGAGTACACCGCGCCGCGGGTCAGCCCGGCGCGCTCGGCGATGGCGTCCACTTTGGCCCCCGGGAAGCCCCGTTCGGCGAACTCGTCCCTGGCTGCTTCGAGCACCCTGGCGCGGTTGTGCTCCTGCAGCTCCGCCCTGCTGAGCCGGCCCATGGTCCTCACTTGCCTGCGCGTTGCCGTCCGTGTCGGTTCAAGATACCGTCACCATCCAGATGGTGACGTCATATGGTTTCAGCATTCGACGAGAGCGAGGGATGTTTCCGAGTGGCACGCATCGGTGACAGCGGCGACCTGCTGAAATGCACGTTCTGCGGGAAGAGTCAGAAGCAGGTCGAGAAGCTCATCGCGGGCCCCGGCGGGATCTGCATCTGCGACGAATGCGTCGGTCTCTGCAACGAACTCATCGCGGAGGACCTGGACGGGGCGGCCGGAGACGGTGGGCCAGAAGAGCTGCCGACGCCCCGGGAGATCCACGCCTTCCTCGACCAGTACGTCGTCGGGCAGAACGACGCCAAGAAGGCGCTCGCGGTGGCGGTCCACAACCACTACAAGCGCATCGGCGCGGCGGCCGGCGGACCGGAGGAGACCGAACTCGGCAAGTCCAACATCCTGCTGATCGGCCCGACCGGATGCGGCAAGACGTACCTCGTCCAGACCCTCGCCCGGATGCTCGACGTCCCGTTCGCGATCGCCGACGCGACGGCCCTGACGGAGGCCGGGTACGTCGGTGAGGACGTCGAGAACATCCTGCTGAAGCTGATCCGGGCCGCCGACTTCGACGTCAGGAAGGCCGAGACCGGGATCATCTACATCGACGAGATCGACAAGATCGCCCGGAAGAGCGAGAACCCGTCGATCACGCGCGACGTGAGCGGTGAGGGCGTACAGCAGGCGCTCCTGAAGATCCTGGAGGGCACGGTCGCGAGCGTGCCGCCGCAGGGCGGCCGCAAACATCCGCAGCAGGAGTTCATCCCCTTCGACACGAGCAACGTGCTGTTCATCGTCGGCGGCGCGTTCGCCGGTCTGGAGCGGATCATCGAGCAGCGGGCCGGCCACCGGGGCATCGGGTTCGGCGCCCCGGTCCGTACCACCGGGAAGGACCGGGAGGGAAAGGATCCCTTCGCCGGCGTCATGCCCCAGGACCTGCTGGAGTTCGGACTGATCCCGGAGATCGTCGGCCGGCTCCCGATGGTGTCGGTCGTGCAGCCGCTGGACCGGGCGGCGTTGGTACGGATCCTCACCGAGCCGCGCCACGCGCTGATCCAGCAGTACCGGCGGCTGTTCGAAATCGACGGCGTGGAGCTGGAGTTCACCGAGGACGCTCTCGGCGCGATCGCCGACCAGGCGCTGCTGCGCCGTACCGGCGCCCGGGCGGCGCGCACCATCCTCGAGGAGGTCCTGCTCAACGTGATGTACGAGGTGCCGAGCCGGGACGACGTGGCCCGTGTCGTGGTGGACCGCGACACCGTACTCGGCCGTGTCGCCCCGGTGCTGGTGCCTCGCGCGCGGCCCGGCCATGAGCCGGGCCGGGAACCGGACCGCCGCGACCGGACCGCCTGACCGCCTGCTTGCCGGCCCGCTGCCCGCTGCCCGCTGCCCATCGGCCTGTCGGTCGGCTGGTCCATGCGGATGAAACCGGATCCCTGCGCATGCGATGGCTGAAGCCCCGTGGAGGCGATCGGCAAGGGTGGCAGATGCTCCGTCGACACCCCGCGGCAAACCTCCAGAGAGGCAGGGCGCCCCACCATGCTCAGCACCGACTTCGCCACCGGATCCCCCAACTGGCTCGACCTCGGCAGCCCCGACACCTCGGCAGCCGCCACGTTCTACGGCCAGGTCTTCGGGTGGGACTTCCGGTCGGCCGGCCCCGACGCCGGTGGGTACGGCTTCTTCCAGCAGGACGGCAGGACGGTGGCCGCCCTCGGGCCGCTGACGGAGGAGGGGGCGGGTTCCGCCTGGACGGTGTACTTCCGGACGCCCGACGCCGCTGCCACGGTCCGGGCGGCCGAACAGGGCGGCGGGACCGTCCGTGTGGAGCCCTTCGACGTCATGGACGCCGGACGGATGGCCTGTCTGACCGACCCGGGCGGCGCGGAGTTCGCCGTATGGCAGTCGGCCGCCGTCAAGGGGCTGGAGAAGGTCTCCGACGACAACAGCCTGTGCTGGGCCGAGCTGCACATCGGTGATCCGGCGGCCGCTCTCGGCTTCTATGGCTCGCTGTTCGGCTGGCGGTCGCAGGAGTTGGAGGCGCCGGGCATGACGTACACCGTGCTCTCCACCGCCGAAGGCGACCAGCAGGAAACCTCGTTCGGCGGCGTCGCCCCGCTCCAGAGCGAGTCCGGGGAGGCGCGCTGGATTCCGTACTTCGCCGTGGAGGACGTGGACGAGACCGTCACCAGGTGCCGGGCGAGTGGCGGATCGGTCGTCATGCCCGCCGCGGACGTCCCGGACGTGGGCAGGATCGCCTGGCTCGCCGACCCCTTCGGCGCGACCTTCGCCGTCCTCAAGCCCGCGCCCCCGGCCTGACGCCCCGGTCCTGCCCCGGGGACCTCACGACCGGCTACCGGGCCCGCCGGTAGCTGCTGCCGTCCCTGGGGCGGTCCAGCAGGCCCGCCACGACCAGGTGGCGCCGCAGCGCCGAACAGTCTTCGTGCACCGTGAGCAGCGCCTCGTTGACCTCGCGCTCGCTGTACGCCCGGTCCCGCTCGAACAGCGTCTGCGCCAGGTGTACGAGCAACTGCTCGCGGCGGGCCGCCTTCCGCGGGATCGCCGTCAGCCGCCCCCGGGAGAAAAGGGCGGCCACCCCGGCAGCTCCGGTCACCTCAGTCGCCCCGGTCACCGCCTGCGAACCGCTGGTTCTGTTGTCGGACATGACCGGCAGCCTCCCAGCCGGCCGATCACCGGGCAACCCGTTTTCACGACGGGTGCCCGGTCCCGGCGGCCGGCCGGCGGGACTGCGGCGTCGAAGGCCGGCACGTCGTCGTGGCCCGGGCTGCGTGGAGGAGCGGGCCGGGACCCGCGGCCCGCCCGCTCGTACCGGGAGCCGCGTACTCAGCCCCGGTACGTCTCCAGAAGCCGCAGCCACACCTCGCTGATCGTCGGATACGCCGGGACCGCGTGCCACAGGCGGGCGATCGGGACCTCCCCCGCCACCGCCACCGTGGCCGAGTGCAGCAGCTCGGCCACCCCCGGGCCCACGAAGGTGGCGCCGAGTACGGTCTCGCGGTCCAGGTCGACGACCATGCGGGCGCGGCCCCGGTAGCCGTCGGCGTACAGGCCGGCGCCCGACACCGACGCCATGTCGTAGTCGACGGCCCGCACCCGGTGCCCCGCCGCCTCGGCCTGGGCGAGCGTGAGGCCGACCGCCGCCGCCTCGGGGTCGGTGAAGACGACCTGGGGTACGGCGGCGTGGTCGGCGGTGGCGGAGTGGGCGCCCCAGCGTGCGGTGTCCAGGGGCTTGCCGTGGGCCCTGGCGGCGATGGCGCCGCCCGCGACGCGTGCCTGGTACTTGCCCTCGTGGGTCATCAGCGCCCGGTGGTTGACGTCCCCCACGGCGTACAGCCAGTCACTGCCCTCCACCCGGCAGCTGTCGTCGACCGTCAGCCAGGAGCCGGGCTTCAGCCCGACCGTGTCCAGGCCGATGTCGTCGGTGCGCGGGGCGCGGCCGGTGGCGAAGAGGATCTCGTCGGCCTCGATCCGTTCGCCGTCGTCGAGTACGGCGGTGACCGGGCCGTCGCCGCCGTCGCGCTCGACGGAGGCGACGGAGGTCCCGGTCCGTACGGTCGCGCCCGCTTTTGTCAGCGCCTCGGCGACCAGCTCGCCCGCGAAGGGCTCCATGTTCGCCAGCAGGCCCTTTCCGCGTACGAGCACGGTGACCCGGGAGCCGAGCGCCTGCCAGACCGTGGCCATCTCCACGGCGACCACTCCCCCGCCGACGATCACGAGCCGGCCGGGCACCTTGCCGGCGCTGGTCGCCTCGCGGCTGGTCCAGGGGTTCGCGCCGGCCAGTCCCGGCAGGTCGGGGACGAGGGCCCGGCTTCCGGTGCACACCGCCACCGCGTGCCGCGCCGTGAGGGTGTACCGCTCGCCCGAGGGTGCCTCGACGCTCACCTGCCGGGGGCCCGCGAGCCGGCCCCTGCCGCGGTGGATGTCCGCTCCGACCGACTCCAGCCAGCCCACCTGGCCGTCGTCCTTCCAGTTCGACGCGTAGTAGTCGCGGTGGGCGAGTACCTCGGCGACGTCGAGGGGGCCCTGCACCGCCTGGCGCAGCCCCGGGACGCGGCGCGCGTCGGCGCGTGCGGTCACCGGGCGCAGCAGCGCCTTGCTGGGCATGCACGCCCAGTAGGAGCATTCGCCGCCGATCAGTTCGTTCTCCACCACCGCTGTGCTCAGCCCGGCCGCCCGGGCACGGTCCGCGACGTTCTCGCCCACGGGTCCGGCTCCGACCACCACGACGTCGTACTCCGCTGCATTCGTCATAGGCGCAGTCTGGTGCGAGGTGTGCGCCGTGGCCAGCCGGGCAGGCGGAATACGGCGAGCCCGCATGCCGTTGTGCGGGACGGCTTCGCCCGCTACGCCAGGAAGAGGAGCACACCATGTCCACCGTCGAGCTCACCAAGGAAAACTTCGACCAGGTCGTGAGCGAGAACGACTTCATCCTCATCGACTTCTGGGCTTCCTGGTGCGGTCCCTGCCGGCAGTTCGCGCCCGTCTTCGAGAGTGCGTCCGAGCGCCATGAGGACCTCGTCTTCGCCAAGGTCGACACGGAGGCCCAGCAGGAACTGGCCGCGGCCTTCGAGATCCGCTCGATCCCGACCCTGATGATCGTGCGCGAGAACGTGGCGGTGTTCGCCCAGCCCGGCGCGCTGCCCGAGGCGGCGCTGGAGGACGTGATCGGGCAGGCCCGCAAGCTCGACATGGACGAGGTCCGCAAGTCCGTCGAGGACGCGAAGCAGGCGCAGGGCGAGCAGGGCGCGCAGGAAGCGGGCTGAGGCGCGGCAGAGCGCGGGGGAAGGGCCCGGCCGCAATGTGCGGCCGGGCCCTTCCCCGTGCGGGCGCGGGGCGGGGCGAGGTGCTCCTGGAAGGGACGGCCCTGGGAGGGACGGCCCTGGGAGGGGTGCTCCTAGAAGGGGTGGTCCGCCGGTTCGCGGCGCACCGTCGTCCAGCGCAGTTCGGTGAAGGCCTCCAGGTTCGCCTCGCCGCCGAAGCGCGCCCCCGTGCCGGACGCCGCGACGCCGCCGAAGGGCGCGACCGCCTCGTCGTTCACCGTCTGGTCGTTGATGTGGACGATGCCGGTGGGGATACGGTCCGCGAGCCGCACCCCGAGTGCGGTGTCGCGGGTGACGATGCCCAGGGAGAGACCGTACGGGCTCGCCGACGCCAGGGCCGCGGCCTCGTCGAGGGTGGTGAAGGAGCGGACCGGTGCGACCGGGCCGAACACCTCCTCGGCGTACGCGGGGGTGTCGTCGCCGACGCCCGCCAGCACGGTGGGCCGGTAGAAGAGGTCACGGTGGGTGCCGCCCGCCGCGAGCTTCGCGCCGCTCGCCGTGCTGGCCTCCACCAGGTCGTGGATCTTGGTGAGTTGGTCCTGGTCGATGATCGGGCCCAGGTGCACCTTCTCCCGGTGCGGGTCGCCGACGGCCAGGGACTCGGCCTTGGCGGCGAGCCGTTCGACGTACTCGTCGTAGAGCGAGGCGTGCACGAGGTGGCGGCCCGTGGTCATGCAGATCTGGCCCTGGTGGAAGAAGGACCCCCAGGACGCCTGGGCGACGGCGCCCTCGAGGTCGGCGTCCTCCAGTACGACGAGGGCGGAGTTGCCGCCCAGTTCCAGGTGGGCGCGCTTGAGCGCGCGCCCCGCGGCCTCCCCGACCGCTCGGCCCGCTCCTGTGGACCCGGTGAAGGAGACGACCGGTACGCCCGGGTCGGCGACGAGCGCCCGGCCGGCCTCGGCGCCGCCGGGCAGGACGTGCAGCAGGCCCTCGGGCAGTCCCGCCTCGGCGAACACGGCGGCCAGAGCGAGGCCGCCGCAGACCGCGGTGCGGGGGTCGGGCTTGAGCAGGACGCCGTTGCCCAGCGCGAGAGCGGGGGCGACGGAACGTATGGAGAGGATCAGCGGGGCGTTGAAGGGGGCGATGACGCCCACCACCCCGGCCGGAACCCGCTGGGTGTACGACAGCCGGGGCGCCTCGCTGGGCAGCACCTGGCCGGTCGGGCGGGAGGCCAGGGCGGCGGCCTCGTAGCACTCCTGGGCGGCGACGTGGAGCTCGAAGTCGGCCTTGCCGGGTATGGACCCGGATTCCCGTACGAGCCATTCCCGCAGCTCGTCGGCGTGCGCGGCGAAGAGGTCGCCGGCGCGGCGGAGCACGGCGGCCCGCTGGAGGTGCGGTGTGCGGGACCAGGCCGCCTGCACGGCCCCGGCGGTCCGGGCGGCCGTACCGACGTCCTCCGCGGTGGCGAGCGTGACGCGGCCGAGCGTGCCGCCCGTGGCGGGCTCGACGACGTCCGACTCACCGCCCGAGAGCCGGACGGGCTGCCAGGTCTTGGGGTCGAGCAGGGGCATGCGGATCTCCAGTCGCTCAGTCGTGCGGTCGCTCAGTCGAGGGGAAGTCCCGTGTAGTTCGCGGCCAGTTCCGCGGCGGCGGACCGGGAGGCAGCGAGACGGTGCAGCCTTGCGAGATGCACTCGTTCGTCGAACGCACTCTCGTTTGGTTGACTGTGCAACATCGTAGTCATGTCATACGAGAAACGGGTGGCCTGCCACACTCGCCGCAGGCACAAGTCCGAGTAGGAGTCGAGGAGTTCGTCCGATCCGGTGCGGTGGTGGTGGGTGAGGGCACGCGCCAGGACCTGTACGTCGGAGACCGCCAGGTTGAGCCCCTTGGCGCCGGTGGGCGGCACGATGTGCGCCGCGTCCCCGGCCAGGAAGACCCGTCCGTACCGCATGGGCTCGGTGACGTGACTGCGCATCGGGGTCACCGACTTCGAGGTGATCGGGCCGCGCGCCAGGCTCCAGTCCCCGTCGACCGCGAAGCGCCGGTCGAGCTCGTCCCAGATCCGCTCGTCGGACCAGTCGGCGGGGTCGGTGCCGTTGGGGACCTGGAGGTAGAGGCGGGAGACGCTGGGCGAGCGCATGCTGTGGAGGGCGAAGCCGTCCTCGCCGCGTGCGTAGATCAACTCGTCGCAGGACGGCGGGACATCGGCGAGGATGCCCAGCCAGGAGTACGGGTACGTGCGCTCGTACGTACGCCGGACCGCGTCCGGGACCGCCGCGCGCGCGATGCCGTGGAAGCCGTCGCAGCCGACGACGTAGTCGCACTCCAGGGTCTGCTCGCGGCCGTCGTGCGCGAAGCGGACGACCGGCCGGTCGGATTCCGGCTTCTCGACGGCGAGGGCCTCGGCTTCGAAGAACAGCGGTGGCCCTTCGGCCAGTTGGAGCGCAACGAGGTCCTTGACGACCTCGGTCTGGGCGTACACGGTCACCGACCGCCCGCCGGTCAGCTCGGGGAAGTCGACGCGGTGGCTCCGCCGGTCGAAGCGGAGCTCGATGCCGTGGTGCACGAGCCCTTCGGTGTCCATGCGGGCGCCGGCGCCGCAGGCGCGCAGGGCGTCGACGGTGCCCTGTTCGAGGATCCCGGCGCGCTGGCGCTGTTCGACGTACGCGCGGGTCCTGTTCTCCAGGACGACGCAGTCGACGCCGGCGTTGTGCAGCAGCCGGGCGAGGAGCAGCCCGGCCGGGCCGGCGCCGATGATTCCTACGGTGGTGCGGAGGGTGGGGGACATCGGTTCAGCGCTCCAGTACGAGTGCGAGGCCCTGGCCGACGCCGATGCACAGCGCGGCGAGGCCGGTGCCCGAGCCCGCGGCGGCGAGCTGGTGGGCGACGGACCCGGCGAGGCGGGCGCCGGAGGCGCCGAGCGGGTGGCCGATGGCGATGGCGCCGCCGCGCGGGTTGACGACGGCGGGGTCGAGGTCCGGCCATTCGGCGAGGCAGCCGAGCGACTGGGCGGCGAAGGCCTCGTTCAGTTCGAAGGTGGTGAGGCCGGCGAAGGACCGGCCCGCCTTGGCGAGCGCCCGCTGGACCGCCTCGACCGGGCCGAGGCCGAAGAGCTGCGGCTCGATGCCGGTGACGGCGGAGGCGCGGATGCGGGCGAGCGGCTCGCGGCCGGTGGCGCGCAGCCCCTCCTCGTCGACGATCAGGAGGGCGGCGGCGCCGTCGTTGAGGGGCGAGGCGTTGCCCGCCGTGACGCTGCCGGTCTTGCGGAAGACGGGCTTCAGCCTCGCCAGCGCCTCCATGGTCGAACCCTCGCGGATGCACTCGTCCCGGGTGAGGTCCACGCCGTCGTACGGGACGACCTCTCCGTCGTACAGCCCCTCCGCCCACGCCTCGGCCGCCTTCTGGTGGCTGGCCAGCGCGAAGGCGTCCTGCTGCTCGCGGGTGATGCCGTGCTTGTCGGCGATGAGCTCGGCGCCCTCGCCGAGCGGGACGGTCCACTCGTCGGGCATGCGGGGGTTGGTCATGCGCCAGCCGAGCGTGGTCGAGTGCAGCTCCTGGTGGCCGGCGGGGAAGGCGCGCTCGGGCTTCTGGAGCACCCAGGGGGCGCGGGACATGGACTCGACGCCGCCGGCGATGGCGACGGAGGCGTCGCCGAGCGCGACGGCGCGGGCCGCCTGGATGACGGCTTCGAGGCCGGAGCCGCAGAGGCGGTTGACGGTGACGCCGGGGACGGAGACGGGGAGTCCGGCGAGCAGCACGGCCATCCGGGCGACGTCCCGGTTGTCCTCGCCCGCGCCGTTGGCGTCGCCGAAGTAGACGTCGTCGATCCTGGCCGGGTCGAGAGCGGGCGCGCGGGCGACGAGCGACTTGACGACGTGTGCGGCGAGGTCGTCGGGGCGTACGGAGGAGAGGGCGCCCCCGAACTTGCCGATCGGGGTACGGACGGCGTCGACGATGTAGACGTCGCGGATGCTCATCGGGTCTCCGGAGTCGTAGGGTGATCACTGCGCGGTTGTTCGCAGAATGAACTATCGTTCACATCTGACCTCGCCCGAGTCTCTGCGGAGCGTCGTCCGCTGTCAACGGTCTGCCAGGAGGAATCCCATGTCGAGTGCCATGCCGAGCGTCACGCCGGGTGCGGCGTCGCGCTCCGCCGCGTCGCCCGTGGAGCCCGTGGAGCCCATGGAGTCTGTCGAACCGGCCGAGCCGGTCGGTCCGCTGGAGCGCGGGCTCACCGTGCTGCGCGCCCTGTCCGCGCCCGGTGCCGATGACCGGATGCGGCACAGCGACCTCGTACGGTCGACGGGCCTGGCCCGCTCCACCGTCGACCGGGTCGTGTCCACCCTCGACCGGCTCGGCCTGGCGCGCAGCGACGGGCGCGAGGTGGCACTGGCACCCCGACTGATGGAGCTTCCCGGCGCGTACCTGACGGCCTGCGGGATTCCGGCGGCGCTCGGACCCGCGGCGGAGCGGCTCGCGGACGAGTTCGACGAGTCGGTGTCGGTGGCGGTGCCGGACGACGGGGTCGCGGGGGTGCGGTTCGTGCTCCAGACGACACGGCAGCGCACCATGTCGCTCGCCTTCCGGATCGGTGATCTGCTGCCCGCCGAGCGGTGCGCGCCGGGCGCGCTGTTCGCGGCGGAGTGGGACGCGCGGCAATGGCGGGTGTGGCGCGGGCGGCGGGCCGCGGACCCGCTGGACGCGGGGTTCGCGGCGGTGCCGCCGCGTGGCGCGGCACGGGACACGGACGCGGACGTGGAGGACTTCGAGCGGCGGGCGGCGCGGGCGGGCGTGGACGGCTGGGCGGGCGACGACCAGCTGATCGAGCCGGGTCTGGTGGCGGTCGCCGTGCCCGTACGCGACGGGGCGGGGCGCACGGTGTGCGCGGTGAGCGTGGTCAGCCACACCAGCCGGCACACCCTGGACTCACTGCGCGAGACCGTACTGCCCCGGCTGCGCGCGGTGCGGGGCGAACTGGAGGCGGCGCTGGCGGCGCCGCGTCCCGCACCGGAGACCGCGCCCGTGCGGGACACCTCGCTGGAGGCCAAGCGCGAACTCGGGCCGGGCTTCCTGCAGTCCCTGGCGCGCGGCCTCGCCGTCCTCGGCTCGCTCGGCGCCGACCGGGGCGACGGGATGGCACTGACGGCGGTCGCCGGGGCGACCGGGCTGGCGCGGGCGACGGCACGGCGTTCGCTGCTCACACTGGAGCAGCTGGGGTACGTCGCCTCGGACGGGCGCCAGTGGCGGCTGCTGCCGCGCGTGCTCGAACTGGGCTGCGCCCGCCTCTCCGAACGGGGCCTCGCGGACATCGCCCGGCCCCATCTCGTGGCGCTGGTACGGCGCGTGCACGAGTCCGCGTCACTGGCGGTGCTCGACGGCGCCGACATCCGGTACGTGGCGCGCGTCCCCACGGTGCGCATCATGAGCGTCAACATCACGGTGGGTACGCGTTTTCCGGCGTACGCGACATCGATGGGGCGGGTGCTGCTGGCGGGACTGGCGCCCGGCGAGCGGCCGCCGCTGCCGGAGGCACTGCCGGCGCTGACCCGGCACACCGTGACCTCGCCGGCCGAGCTGGGCCGCGTCGTCGAGCGGGCGGCGGCCGACGAGTACGCCCTGGTGGACGAGGAGCTGGAGGAGGGTCTGCGCTCGCTGGCAGTGCCGGTGCGGGACGGGCAGGGGCGTGTGGTCGCCGCGGTGAACGTGGCCCGGCACGCGGGGAACGGCACGCCCCAGGAGATGCGGGAGGCGTTGCTGCCGGCGTTGCGGGAGGCGGCCGCGCTGATCGAGGCGGACCTGCGGGCCCTGGGCACGGCGGGCCGGACCGCACCGCCGCTCTGACCCCGGCGCCCCCCGCGGGGCCGCTCCCCGCCCGTCTCCTTCCCGCACCGCGGGAGCGGTCCGGCCCGTACGTACCTGCGCCGCCCGCCGGCACCGGCAGGTGTCCGGCGACGCCGCGCGCGGCCCGGCAGGTCCGCGCCGCGGACCGGGCCGTCCAGGTCCTGGCCTCACCCGGGTGACGGCTTCTACGGCTGGAGGCCGGCCCCGGTCACGGCCTCGGACTCCGCCGTGTGCCCGGCGAAGACCGTGCGGAAGGCGCCCCGCACGGATGCCTCGCGCGTGCGGTCCAGCACCCCGAAGACCACCTCGTCGAAGTGGCCGGAGAAACGGCCTTCTCCGGTGAGGTGCGCGTGGAACGCGCCCGCCACGGCAGCGGGATCGTTCATGAAGACACCGCAGCCCCAGGCGCCCAGCACCAGCCGCCGGTAGCCGCACGCGGCGGCCGTCTCCAGGACCCGCCCGGCACGGGACGCGAGCGCGGCCGGGATGCGGTGCGCCAGGTCGGGTTCGCGGCTGCGGATCACTCCCGCGTTGGGCGCGGGCGAGGTGAGGAACCCCACGGTGTACGGCGCGGCGAGCAGTGCGCCGCGGTCGTCGCGGAAGACCGGGACGCCGGGCGAGTGGATGACCCGGTCGGTGTAGAACGGGCTGCGGTCGGCGCGGTGGTGGGCGTAGAACCCGGGGGCGCGCAGCAGGGTCGCGTACAGCGCGGAACCCCGGCACAGCGCCTCCTCCTGCGCCTGGGCGCCGTTCAGGTAGCCACCGCCCGGATTGCGCGCGGAGGCGAAGTTGAGCACGGCGACCGGGCCGGGCGCCGCCCCGGTCAGCCTGCGCGCCGCCTCCAGGCTGCTCTCCCCCGTGACTTCGAAGGCCGTCGTACGGTCCGTGTCCGGCGTGACGGGAACCGGGTCGGGGCCGTACATCCGGGTCCCGGCGAGGGCGGCGGCCAGTGCCTCGCCCATCGGCACGTCCCGGCCGCCCGGAGCGGTGTACCGGCCCGCCCCGACGATCTCTTCGGTCTCTTTCGCGATTCCCCGCAGTCGTGCGCTCACAGACCGGATCGTCGGTGACCACCGCCCGCCGGCGCAACGGAGTTTCCGCGCCCGCCGGGTCACCCTTGTGCGAGTCGGCGTCTATGGCTTAGGTGGAGGGTGATGCCCGTCCCGGCCCGTCCGGGGCGGGCTCAGGCACGATCCCGTCCGTCCGGCCATTCGGTAAGGGGGAACAGCCCATGCCCACAGGCGACTTCGCGCAAGAGGGCCCACCGCTCACCGAGAGCGACGCCGAGGCACTGCTGCGCGGCATCTGTTTCAAGACAGGTCCGCCGCGCACCGTCGGCGTCGAACTCGAATGGTTCGTCCACGAGCTCCACCTCCCCGAACTCCCCGTGGAACCCGCCCGTCTCGAAGCGGCGACGACCGCTCTGCGGGCCCTGCCCCTGCTCTCGGCGCTCACCGTCGAGCCAGGCGGCCAACTGGAACTCAGCTCACTCCCGGCCCCGTCCCTGACCGGATGCATCGACTCCGTCTCCGCCGATCTGGACGCCGTACGCGCCGTTCTGCGCTCCCGGGACCTCGGCCTCACCGGTATCGGTACGGACCCCTGGCACCCCCCGAAACGTCTTCTGCGCGAGCCCCGTTACGACGCGATGGAGGCGTACCTCGACCGGACGGGTCCCGCGGGCCGGGCCATGATGTGCTCGTCGGCCTCCGTCCAGGTCTGCCTGGACGCGGGACACGAGGAGCCGGGCACGCTCGGCCACGGGCGGCGCTGGCTGCTCGCCCACCTCCTGGGCGCCGTACTGTCGGCGGCGTTCGCCAACTCGCCCTTCCACCAGCGGCGCCGTACCGGCTGGCGGTCCACGCGCCAGGCCTTGTGGGCGGAGATCGAGCCCGGCCGCTCCGCCGCTCCGCCGCTCGACGCGGAGCCGCGCGGCGCGTGGGCGGACCGCGCGCTGGACGCTCCCGTCATGTGCGTCAGGGGTCCGGACGACCGGCCGTGGGACGTACCGGAAGGGATGTCCTTCCGTTCCTGGATACGTTCCGGGGTGCCCCGGCCGCCGACCCGCGCGGACCTCGACTACCACCTGACCACGCTCTTCCCGCCGGTGCGTCCGCGCGGCCATCTCGAACTGCGCATGATCGACGCGCAGCCGGGCGAGGACGGCTGGATCGTTCCGCTCGCCGTGGCCACGGCGCTCTTCGACGACCCGGCGGCCTCGGAGATCGCGTACCGGACCGTCAAACCCCTGGCGGAGACGGCCGGTTCGCTGCCCGCGCCGCGCAACCCGCTGTGGATCAACGCAGCCCGGTACGGGCTGGCCGACGCCGAGCTGCGGGCGGCCGCCGAGGTCTGCTTCGACGCGGCGCTCGACGCGCTGCCCCGGCTCGGCGCGTCCACCGCCGTGCAGTGCGCCGTCGCCGCGTTCACCGAGCGGTACGTCGTGCACGGGCGGTGCCCCGCCGACGATCTGCTCGACCCCGCTCCCGGGAAGGACATCCGCGCATGAGCGACCCCATCGAGACCACCGGTCACACCACCGATCCGGAACCGCTGCGCGCACGCGCCGTCGACGCGCTGCTCAGGGCGCGCGAGCGCACCGCCGCGCTCACCGACTGCGTGGACGACGGCGAACTGACCGCCCAGCACTCCCCCCTGATGTCGCCGCTGGTCTGGGACCTGGCGCACATAGGCAACCAGGAGGAGCTGTGGCTGCTGCGGGCGGTCGCGGGGCGCGACGCGATGCGGCCCGGGATCGACTCGCTGTACGACGCCTTCGAGCATCCGCGCGCCGCGCGCCCCTCACTGCCGCTGCTCGCCCCCGACGAGGCCCGGGGATACGCCGCGGAGGTGCGCGGCCGGGCCCTCGACGTACTGGAACGCAGCCCCCTGCGCGGCACCCCGCTGCTGGACGCGGCCTTCGCCTTCGGGATGGTCGCCCAGCACGAGCAGCAGCACGACGAGACCATGCTGATCACCCATCAGCTGCGGCGCGGCCCCGTCGCGCTCACCGCTCCCCCGCCGCCCCGTCCGACGGCCGCGACGACCGCCGGCCTCCCGGACGAGGTCCTCGTCCCCGGCGGCACGTTCCCCATGGGCACGTCCACCGAACCGTGGGCGCTCGACAACGAGCGGCCCGCGCACCACCGTTTCGTCCCGGCGTTCTTCATCGACACGGTGCCGGTGAGCAACGGCGCGTACCTGCGCTTCATGGAGGAGGGCGGGTACACCGACGAGCGCTGGTGGGAGCCGGAGGGCTGGGCGCAGATCCGCAAGCACGGCCTGCGCGCCCCGCTGTTCTGGCGCCGCGAGGGCGGCCAGTGGCTGCGCCGGCACTTCGGGGCCGTGGAGCCCGTACCGGAGGACGAGCCGGTCCTGCACGTGAGCTGGTACGAGGCCGATGCCTACGCACGGTGGGCGGGGCGGCGGTTGCCCTCGGAGGCCGAGTGGGAGAAGGCGGCCCGCCACGACCCGGCGGCGGGCCGCTCGCTGCGCTACCCGTGGGGCGACGCCGACCCCACCCCGGAGCGGGCCAACCTCGGCCAGCGCCACCTGCGGCCGGCGCCGGTGGGGGCGTACGCCGCCGGGGAGTCCCCGCTCGGCGTACGGCAGCTGATCGGCGACGTGTGGGAGTGGACGTCGAGCGACTTCCTGCCCTATCCCGGCTTCGCGGCCTTCCCGTACCGCGAGTACTCCGAGGTCTTCTTCGGCAGCGCGCACAAGGTCCTGCGCGGCGGTTCCTTCGCCGTCGACGCGGTGGCCTGCCGGGGCACGTTCCGCAATTGGGACCTGCCGGTGCGCCGCCAGATCTTCGCCGGGTTCCGTACGGCGCGGGACGCGCCGGACACCCGGGACGTACCGCCGGGCACACCGGGCACACCGGGCACGGTGGTGTCCTGATGTGCCGTCACTTCGCCTGTCTGGGGCCCGAGGTGCCCCTCGGCGACCTTCTGGTGAAACCCGCGCACGGCCTGTACCGCCAGGCGTGGTCGCCGCGCCGCCAGCGGTACGGGACCGTCAACGCGGACGGGTTCGGGGTCGGCTGGTACGCCGAGGGCGACCCGGTGCCGGCCCGCTACCGGCGCTCGGGGCCGATGTGGGCCGACGCCTCCTTCGCCGACCTGGCCCGCGTCGTACGCTCCGGGGCCGTGCTCGCGGCGGTCCGCGACGCCACGGAGGCGGGCGCGGACGGGGAGGCGGCGGCGGCTCCGTTCGCCGCCGGGCCCTGGCTGTTCAGCCACAACGGCGCGCTCAGGGGCTGGCCCCGGTCGGTCGCGCCGCTCGCCGGCGCGCTGCCCGCGGCCGAACTGCTCGCCCTGGAGGCGCGGTGCGACTCGGCGCTGGTCTGGGCGCTCGTACTGCACCGGCTGCATGACGGCGACGAACTGGGGCAGGCGCTGGCGGACACCGTCCTGGAACTGGCGGAGGCCGCCCCCGGCTCCCGGCTGAACCTGCTGCTCACGGACGGCGAGACGGTCGCCGCGACCGCCTGGGGCGACACCCTCTGGTACTACGCGGAGCCGGGCCGCCGCACGGTCGTGGCATCCGAGCCGTACGACGACGATCCGCACTGGCGCGAGGTCCCGGACCGCACCCTCCTCGCCGCCACCCGCACCGATGTCCTGCTGACCCCGCTCAAGGAGCCCACTGCGTGAGCCCGTTCCTGCTGACCCGCACCCTGCCCGAGGACGCGACGGACGCCGATCTGCGCGCCGACGTGCTGCACGGACTGACCCGCACCCCCAAGGCGCTGCCGCCGAAGTGGTTCTACGACGCGCGCGGCAGCGAGCTGTTCGAGGAGATCACCCGGCTGCCCGAGTACTACCCGACGCGCGCGGAGCGGGAGATCCTGATCGCGCGCTCCCCCGAGATCGCGGCCGCCACGCGGGCCCGCACGCTGGTGGAGCTGGGCTCGGGCTCCTCGGAGAAGACCCGCCACCTGCTGGACGCCCTCCTGCCCGAACTGCACAGCTACGTCCCGGTCGACGTCAGCGAGAGCGCGCTGACCGCCGCCGCGACGGCGCTCCTCGACGAGCGGCCCGCCCTGTCCGTGCACGCGCTGATCGCGGACTTCACGCGCGGCCTCGCCCTGCCCGGGACGCCGGGTCCGCGCCTGGTCGCCTTCCTGGGCAGCACGATCGGCAATCTGCTGCCCGACGAGCGCGCGACGTTCCTCAGGTCGGTGCGGTCGCTGCTGGCCCCCGGGGACGCGCTGCTGCTCGGCACGGACCTGGTGAAGGACGAGGAGACGCTCGTCGCGGCGTACGACGACGCGCGGGGCGTCACCGCCGCGTTCAACAAGAACGTCCTGTCGGTCGTCGACCGGGAGCTGGGCGCGGACTTCGACCCGGACGACTTCGACCATGTCGCGGTGTGGGACCGCGGGCACGAGTGGATCGAGATGCGGCTGCGGGCGCGTACCGCGCTGACGGTGAAGATCCGCGAGCTGGACCTGGTGGTGTCGTTCGAGGAGGGCGAGGAGATACGCACCGAGATCTCGGCGAAGTTCCGGCGGGAGAAGGTACGCCGGGAACTCGCCGGGGCGGGCCTGGACCTGCGGGAGTGGTGGACCGACGCGGGCGAGCGCTTCGCGCTGTCGCTGGCGGTGGCGGTGTAGGGGCCCGTCGGCGCCTGCGGCGGACCGGCCCCGGACCCCGGGGCTGGAGGGGTACCGCGACCCACTCCAGCCCCTACCCCCCCGTTATGTTCTTGGCGGTCCTGCAATGGGACCGCTGGCCTCCGGGCCCGGCATGACTGTGTCCCCCTGTCGAAGGCATGACCTGGGGGG